>JACCXK010000089.1 GCA_013697055.1 Alphaproteobacteria bacterium | reverse complement strand
TTCCAGGGCGGCGTGATGCGCTTCTCCCAGTCGGTGGCCGGCGATTTCTCCATCTCGCTGGCCAATGCCGCGCGTGCCCGGCAGAATGTGAAGGTGAACCAGAAGTTGGTTCAATCCGCGACGGGCTCGGGGCAGTGATCCAGCCGGACTTTGACGGCTTTGCCGCGGGGTACGGACAAGGACAGGCGCAGCTTGTCTTTACCCGGCTGGTCGCCGACCTGGAGACGCCGGTCTCCGCTTTCCTGAAACTCGGCGAAGGCAAGGACAATGCGTTCCTGCTGGAAAGCGTGCAGGGCGGTGAAACCCGCGGCCGCTATTCCATCATCGGGCTGAAGCCGGACCTGATCTGGCGTTGCCGCGAAGGCCAGGCCGAGATCAACCGCGCCGCGCTCTCCGATCCCAATACCTTCACCCGCGAAAGCAGCAAGCCGCTGGCAAGCCTGCGCAGCCTGACGCAAGAGACGCGTCTTGTGGTCCCGAACGGCCTGCCGCCCATGGCCACCGGCCTGTTCGGCTATCTGGGGTACGACATGGCGCGGCAGGTGGAAAACCTGCCCAATCCGCCGCCCGACACGTTGGGCCTGCCTGACGCCATCCTGCTTCGCCCCACCATCACCGCCATCTTCGACAGCGTGAAGGACGAGATCATCGTCATCACCCCGGTCTGGATCGACAAAGCCGTGGATGCCAAAGCCGCTTATGCCCGCGCCACCGCGCGGCTGGACGAAGCGGTGGCGGCGCTGGAAGCCCCTGCCCCGCATCCCGCGCCCGTGCCCGCTGACCTGCCCACCGGCGTGGCGGTGAAATCCAACATGACCAAGAACGAGTATTTCGCCGTGGTGGCGCGCGCCAAGGAATACATCATGGCGGGCGACGTGTTCCAGGTGGTGCCCAGCCAGCGCTTCCGCCGTCCTTTCGTGCTGCCGCCCTTCTCGCTTTACCGCGCCCTGCGCCGGCTGAATCCGTCGCCCTATCTTTATTACCTCGCCATGCCGGGCTTCCAGATCGTGGGCTCCAGTCCCGAAGTGCTGGTGCGGTTGCGCGACGGCAAGGTCACCATCCGCCCCATCGCCGGCACGCGCCCGCGCGGCAAGACGCCGGAAGAAGACAAGGCGCTGGCCGAGGAACTGATGGCCGATCCCAAGGAGCGCGCCGAGCACCTGATGCTGATCGACCTGGGCCGCAACGATGTCGGCCGCATCGCCAATACCGGCGCGGTGAAAGTCACCGACAGCTTCTTCATCGAACGCTACAGCCATGTGATGCATCTGGTGTCGAATGTCGAAGGCGAGATTCGCGACGGCCTGGACGCGGTGGATGCGCTGGCCGCAGGATTGCCCGCCGGCACCCTGACCGGCGCCCCCAAGATCCGCGCCATGGAAATCATCGACGAGTTCGAAAAGGAAAAGCGCGGCGCCGCCTATGCCGGCGCGGTGGGCTATTTCGCCGCCGACGGATCGATGGATACCTGCATCGTGCTGCGTACAGCTTTGGTCAAGGACGGCACCATGTATGTGCAGGCCGGCGGCGGCGTCGTCGCCGACAGCCAGCCCGAGGCCGAGTACCAGGAAACCATCAACAAGTCCAAAGCCCTCCTGGCCGCCGCTGAGGAAGCGGTCCGCTTCGCCTCCGCCGCGAAGAAGGGCCAGTAAACTTTACTCGTAGCGCAGCGCCGTCGCTGGCACCGCCCGCGCCGTCAACACCGCATGACTGATCACCGTCGCCAGCGCGATCAGCACCGCCAGCGCCGCCGCGCCTAGGAACGGCCAGGGCCCCAGCGCGATGTGATAGGCATAGCCCGACAGCCAGCGCTGCATCAGCCACCAGGCCAGCGGCATGGCCACCGCACCCGCCCACAGCACCGGTTTGAGGAATTGCCACAGCAGCAGCAGGACAATGTCGCGGCTGGACGCACCCATCGCCTTGCGAATGCCGATCTCCTTGGTGCGGCGCTGGGCGGTGGCGATGGAGAGCCCAAACAGGCCCAGACAGGCCAGCAGCACCGCCACTCCAGCCAGCATGCCAAAGGCTTGGCCCTGGCGCTGAACGGCAACGACCATGTCCTGGATAAACGCGTCCAGAAAGTTGCGCTGAATCGGCGTGCCGTCTCCCGCTTTCGCCCACAGCTTGTCCATGGCGTCCAGGGTTTCGGGAATATCCTGGCCGCGCAGCTTGACATGCAGCACTTCGGATATCGGCGCGTCACCTGTCGTCCAGCCCACCGAATAGGCGGTCGGCCGGACCGCCTTGTCGATCGGAAAGAGCGAGAAATCCCGCACTACACCGATCACCATGCCCACCCGGACTTCGGGACGTCCCGAGCCCGCCACGGTGCCCGTCCGGATATTCGCCGAATCCGCATGCGGCGGCGGGCGCCGTATCGTTTGCC
>JACCXK010000156.1 GCA_013697055.1 Alphaproteobacteria bacterium | reverse complement strand
ATCCAGTCCGGCATGGGCGATGGCGGCTTTCCCGTCGCCACCCGACAGGCTGGCCAACCAGGCTGTGGCGCTGATCGAACCGGTATTGGCCAGGGCACCGGACAACACCGCCGCCATTCATTATTACATCCATGCCACGGAAGTGGCCGATCATCCGCAATCGGCCTTGCCCTATGCGGAAAAGTTGGCGCTTCTGGCGCCCAATGCCAGCCACCTGATCCATATGGCGGCCCACACCTATTTCCATGTCGGCCGCTACGAGGATGCCGCCACCATCAATGCCGCGGCGATGGGGACCGACTCCGATCATCTGGCGCAGACCAAAACCAGGGGCGGGCTGACGAGCGCCTTCTATTATCAGCACAATCTCAGCTTCGGCATGGCCGGCACGTTGATGTCCGGCGACCACGCGCTGGCATTGAAATTCGCCGATCACCTGCACCGGGCCTTTGCGGAAAAGAATTTCGCCAAGGACGGGATGTCTGATGACGAAGGGCGCAGGTTTATCATCTATGCCCGTTACGAACCGCGCCGCCTGCTGGCGCTGCCCGAACCGGACGAGGGGCCGGATACAAGCAGCTTCCATCATTATGCCCGTGGCGAAGCCTTTGCCGCTTTGGGCGATGCCAAATCGCTGGCGGGTGAAGTGGACAAGATCATTGGCGACGGCCGCACCATGAAGATCGCGCGCGGGGTGCTGAAGGGACGCCTGGCCATGCTGCAGCATCGCTATGCCGACGCCGCGCAGGCTTTCGAGCAGGCCGCGGTGGAGCAAGACGGCTATTCGCCCCATTCCTGGGACCCGCCGGACTGGTGGTATCCCGTCCGCCGCAGCGCCGCCGCGGCATGGCTGGCCGACGGCCAGCCCGCCAAGGCAGCGGAGGCGGTGCAAAAGACCCTTGCCGCCTGGCCTTACGATCCCCTGGCCTTGCTGGTGCTCTCCCGCGCGGAAAACGCGCTGGGCCATCGCGAAGAGGCCCGCCGCACACGCGGACAGGCGATCGGCCTCTGGATGGGCGATATCGCCACGCTCAACGCCGCCGCGATTTAGCGACGTGATTATCAAATGTATCCGGCCGGGGCGCGCAATCCATTGCTAGGTTTGAGAGCCACAAGAGCGCATAGTGGATTCCATGGAAGAACGGCCGAGTGTCATTGAGAGAGCATTTCAGATCGCCAAAAGCGGAACCGTCAGCAGTATCGCTGACCTGTCCGGGCAAATGACGGCGGAAGGCTATGCCAATGCTGAACAAATTCTGGCCGGGCGTTCCCTGGCGCTTCAGGTCACGCGCATGATCGTCGAAGCCGGCGCGGCAACGACACCCTGACAGATCAAGCAATGGCCCGCCTGACGACCTATCTGGTGCAATCCTTCGTCGCCGGGCGTGGCGCCGCCCTCAAGGCCGACAAACCCATGTCCTGCAAGTCCGCCGAGGAGGCGCAGCGAAAGGCCGAACGCATGGCGCCGTCCAAGCTGGGCGTGGTGGCCTATTCGACGACCGGCGACGCCGAACTGGGCGATTATGACGACCAACCGGTTTATTTCTTCAAAACAAGCCGGCTGCCGGCCCAGTTTGAAGAACAGTAACTCCGCTATTTGCGCTTGCCGGCCGCCTTGCTCGCATTGGACGCGGCGCCGAAAGGCTTCGCCGTAACATCCTTGACCTTCACCTTGTCCTGCTTGGGCTTCTTCTTCTCGCGGTTGTCTTTGCTCATTTCAAACACTCCCTCGCGGGCTCCGCGTTAACGAACAGATCAGAGACGCAGCACCGGCGGAATCATCTTGCCGGGGTTGAGAATATTCCTGGGGTCGAACGCCGCCTTCAGGGCGCGCATGGCATCCAGCTCTTCGTGGCTCTTGTAGCGGGGCAGGCTGTCCCGCTTCATCACCCCGATGCCGTGCTCGGCGCTGATCGAGCCGCCGAATTCCTTGACGATGTCGTGCACCACTTGTTGCACCTCATCCCACAGAGCGAGAAAGGATGAATCGTCGCCCGGGGCCGGCGAATTGAAATTGAAATGGATATTGCCGTCGCCCAGATGGCCGAAGCTCACGGGCCGCGCACCCGGCGCGGCGGCGCGCACCGCCGGCGTCGCCTTGGCGAGAAAGGCCGGGATCGCCGCCACCGGCACGGCGATGTCGTGCTTGATGGAGGCACCTTCGCGCTTCTGCGCCTCGGAGATGCTTTCGCGCAGCTTCCACAGCGCCGCGCCTTGCGTGGCGCTGGAGGCCACCACGGCGTCGCTGACAAGGCCGGAACTGACGGCGGCGGCCAGTGCGTCCTCGAAACTGGCCTCCAGAGTGGCGTGACGACCGCCGGTGGCCTCGATCAGCACATACCAGGGCGAGGGCGTGTCCAAGGGATCGCGGGTGCCGTCTATGTGCCTGGTGACGAATTCCAGCGCGATACGCGGGATCAGCTCGAAGGCCGACAGCAAGCCGCCGGTCTGGCTTTGCATCGCGCCAAGCAGCTTTACGGCGGCATCGGGCGAGGGCACCGCCGCCAGGGCGGTGACGCTGGCATCGGGCTTGGGGAACAGCCGCAGGGTGGCGGCGGTGATGATGCCCAGGGTGCCTTCGCTGCCGATAAAGACCTGTTTCAGGTCATAGCCGCTATTGTCCTTGTGAAGAGCCCGGAGCATCTCCAGCACGGTGCCATCGGGCAGCACCACTTCCAGCCCCAGCACCAGCGCGCGGGTCATGCCATAGCGCAGCACATGGGTGCCGCCGGCATTGGTGGCGATGTTGCCGCCGATGCTGCAACTGCCTTCCGAAGCCAGGCTCAAGGGAAACAGCAGATACCGCTCGGCGGCTTCGTGCTGAATTTCGGCCAGAGTGACGCCGGCTTCCGCTGTCAGGGTCATGCCGCTTTCATCCACGGCGCGGACCTTGTTCAGCCGCTTGGTGGACAGCAGCACCTCGCCGTTGAACGGGATCTGGCCGCCCACCAATCCGGTGTTGCCGCCTTGCGGAACAACATGCGTGCCGGTCTCGTGACAGATGCGCAAGACGGCGGAGACTTCTGCCGCGCTGGCGGGTTTCAGCAACAGCGGGGAATGGCCGTGATACTTGCCGCGCCATTCTTCCAGGTGCGGCGCGATCTCGGCTGGATCGGTGGAAAAGCCCTTGGCGCCCACCGCATCCTTCAGCCGGATCAACACCGACTCCGGAACGGTCATCGCGGCGCTGCCGAAGTCATCGCGGTGCTGCCGCGCGGCGCAGCCGGTCGTTGATCGCTTCGCCGATGCCGGTGTCAGGGATCGGCGACACCGCGATATGCGCGGCGCTTTTGTCCAGTTCGCGCAGCATGGCGAACAGATTGGCGGCGGCTTCGCGCAGGTCGCCGCGCGGCGACAGGTTCAGCTTGGCAAGGGGCGCTTCGCCGAAGCCCAGCAGCACTTCGCCGGATTCGATCTCGCCCGCACTCAGCCGCAGCGACGCGCGCGGGGCGTAATGGCTGGCGAGCTGGCCCGGCGACTGGATCAGGTTGCCCGGCGCGCCCAAGGGCCCGATCAGGTCTTCGATCTCTGCACGCGGGATGGCGCCGGGGCGCAGCAGCAAAGGCCGATCGCCGTCAAAGCCGACCACGGTGGATTCAATGCCAAGCGTGGCGCTGCCGGCGTCCAGGATGAAATCCACCTTGTCGCCCAGGCTGTCGGCGACATGGGCAGCCGTGGTGGCGGTAACCTGGCCGGAGCGGTTGGCGGAAGGACCGGCCACCGGAACACCAGCAGCCTTCAGCAGGGCGATGGCGGCGGGGTGCGAGGACGCGCGCAGCGCCACGCTGTCGAGCCCGGCACTGACCAGCAGCGACAGCGGCGAGTCCCTGCGGCGCGGCAGCACCAAAGTCAGGGCGCCTGGCCAGAACTTCTGCGCCAGCGCCTGGGCGCGAGGCGAAAGTTCCACATAACGGCGCGCTTCCTCCAAATCGGTGACATGCACGATCAGGGGATTGAACAACGGCCGGCCCTTGGCGGCGAAGATCGCGGCCACGGCTTCGCCATTAGTGGCGTCAGCGCCCAGGCCGTAAACGGTCTCGGTGGGGAAGGCGACCAGCGCGCCGGATTTCAGCAGGCGGGCGGCTTCGGCGATGCCCTTGGCGTCGGCGGGGGCGGTACGGGTCTGGAGGGCTATCATGGCGGGGCAATTTAACCGCTGCCGCCCCGATGTCGAGGATAAGCTTGGCGCGCTAGTTTGGACGCTTGTTTTCCGCCTTTTGCTCGGGCTGCATCTCAGTGGGGGGCGTCCAGGGCGCCACGGCGGGCGCCGGCACCGGCACCGGCGCGGCGACCTCGGCGTCCTGCAGGGCATGGCGCACCCGCTTCTTGAGGTCGGAAAGCACCCCGCCGAAATCGCGGTTTTCCAGCCAGACCTGCACGGTCAGGGTGGTGGAGATGGCGCCAAGACTTTCGACTTCCACGGTCGGCGCCGGCTTTTCCAGAATACGCCGGTCACGCGCCAGGCATTCGAGGATGGTTTTCTGCACCGCGTCGATATTTTCCGCCCGGTCTATCTTCACCGTGAAGTTGGTGCGCCGGTTGCGCTCGCGGCTGATGTTGACGATGGTGCCGGAGAAAATGGTAGCGTTGGGAATGGAAACGAAATTACCGTCATCGGTCACGATCTCGGTGCGGAACAGGCCGATCTCGCGCACCTTGCCGGTGGCGTCCGCGACCCTGATTTTCTCATAGACGCGGAACGGCCGCAGCACCAGCAGCATCACCCCAGACGCAACATTGGACAAGGTGCCCTGCAGCGCCAAGCCGACGGCCAGGCCCGCGGCGCCCAAGAGCGCGATCAGCGATGTGGTCTGCACCCCGAACTGGCTCAGCACCAGCACCACCGTGACGGCGAGGATGGTATAGCGCACGCCATTGACCAGCAGGGGTTTCAGCGTCTCGTCGATCAGACGGCTGCGGTCCACCACATCATGCAGCCAGCGTCCCAGCCAGCGCGCCACCATCCAGCCGGCGATCAGGATCAGCACCGCGATCAGGAAATTGAAGGCGCCATCGACCGCCATCACGGTCAAGGCGGGCAGGGCGCCCTTCACGCTGCTTTGCACGGCGGCAACGCTGGGAAGCGCGGCGGGGAGAGCAACTGACAAAGCCATACCATTAACCTTTGCTGTATTTTGAGCGGGTGCGCTTTGGACACGCTTGACCACCAGAAGGGTTTTCGGACCAATGGTCCGATGCGGTTCCTGCGCCTGACCTATGCGCCGATTTTGGCGGCAATGTGTTTGCCGCTGGACGCCAATGCGGCATTGGCGCAAGGCCCCAATGGGGCCATTCGTTTCATTCCGGACTGTGCCGGGGCGACGGAAATTGCGCGCGCCCGTGTCGTGCGGGTCGAAAAGAACGGCGCCTTGATTCTGTCCGATGGCCGCGCCGTGCTGCTGGAAGGAATCCGTTTGCCGCAGGCCGACAACAGTCCGCGCTTTCTCCTCGACCAGGCGATGGCGGCGCTGACGCAGATGACGCTGGCCGGACCCATCACCTTCACCGCCGTGGCCCCCAAGGAAGACCGCTACGACCGCATCCGGGCGCAAGGCTTCGGCAGGCAATGGCTGCAGATGGCGCTGCTGGAACAGGGACTGGCGCGGGTGGCGATCTCGCCCGACCGCAACGAATGTGCGCCCGATCTCTATGAAGCCGAAGCCCGCGTCCGGGCAAAACATGCGGGCATCTGGGCGTTGGCCGGCGCCCAGCCCAAGGCGCCGCAGGAGATGACGGCCAAAGCCGCGCCCAGCGGCAGCTTCCAGCTGGTGGACGGTTGGGTCATCACCGTGGGGATGGGCGACGGGCGGGTGTTCATCAATTTCGGCAGCAACGGCCGGCGCAGCTTCACCGCCATCGTCGCGCCGGAGGATCGCCGCGCCTTCCGCGATTTCGATTTCGACGCGCTGATCGCCACCCATATCCGCATCCGCGGCACGGTACAGGATTATCGCGGCCGGCCCCAGATCGCGCTGTCCAATCCGCAGCAGATTGAAGTTCTTCAGTAACCCTCCAAGCGTCATGGCCCGTCGCTACGCTGCCGCTAGCGACTATGCGGGCTATCCATACGGTGAGAGGGTATGGATGGCCCGGACAAGCCGGGCCATGACGACGGAGAGGCCAAAGAAAAAGCCCGGCATTTCTGCCGGGCTCTTCCTTTTGCGATAGAGGATCGCGAACTCAGTAAAATTAAGCCGCCTTCTTCGTCAGCATGCCTTCGACGCGCTTGACCGCGGTCGGCTCGTCGGTCTTTTCGACGGCGGCGACTTCGCGGGCCATGCGGGCCAGGGCCTTTTCGTACAGCTGGCGCTCGGAATAGGACTGTTCCGGCTGGCCGCCGGCGCGGTGCAGGTCGCGCACCACTTCGGCGATCGAGACCAGGTCACCGGAGTCGATCTTGGCTTCGTATTCCTGGGCGCGGCGCGACCACATGGTGCGCTTGATGCGGGCGCGGCCCTTCAAGGTGTTGAGGGCGCCGGTGACGACTTCCGGCGACGACAGCTTGCGCATGCCCACAGCCTTGGCCTTCAGAGTGGGGACGCGCAGGGTCATCTTGTCCTTCTCGAACTCGATGATGAACAGTTCCAGGCGCGTGCCGGCGACTTCCTTCTCCTCGATGCCGGCAACCTTGCCAACGCCGTGGGTAGGGTAAACGACATGATCATTGGTCTTGAACTCGTGCTTCTTGTTCGAGTTGGCGGGAATCTTTTTGGCCGGGGCGACGGGGGCAACAGTTTTGGCGGGGGGCGACTTGAGGGCGGTCATGTTTTCTTCCTATGCGGACAAAGCATGGTGTGATCCACCGGTGGGGCGCCGGATGGCACGCATTCGTCACGGTTCTGAACGACCAAGAGGCTATCAGAGATTCTGCGAAAATGGAAGAAAAAACCGCGCCATCCCATTGAAATAGCGGCGTAAATTTCACCAGCCCGAAAGGGCAGGCAATTCAACCGGTTGGTGGGGTTGTTCTGTGTGCTGAGTACAACCCTGGAGAGATGGAGTCAGGAACCCGTGCCGGGGGCGGGATCGAAGAACTTCTCGAACTTGTCCGGCACACCCTGCATTTCCTTGGCGTCGTCCGGCGGGGTGCCCTTCTGAGCGATATTGGGCCAGGTCTTGGCATATTCGGCATTCACCGACAGCCACTTTTCCAGGCCCGATTCGGTATCGGCCTTGATCGCCTCGGGCGGGCATTCCGGTTCGCACACACCGCAATCGATGCATTCGTCAGGGTGGATCACCAGCATGTTTTCGCCTTCATAGAAGCAGTCCACTGGGCAGACTTCGACGCAGTCCATGAACTTGCACTTGATGCAGGCTTCGGTGACGACATAGGTCATGCGCAGAGGCTCCAGAACGGCGAAAACGGGCTGTGCTTACGGCGCGTTGGCCCCCCAAGGCAAGCAAATTGAGGCCGCAGCTTTGTTGCGAACGGCTCTCAACTAATCGAGGGTCTGGTAGAGTTTTTGGGCTTCCATGACCGATCCCCGCCGTTCGGCCAGTGCAACGATCCTGACAGCCATGACCTGGGTGCCTTTACCCAGGGTCAGCACATCGCCCGGCTTCACGGCATGGCCGGGCTTGTCCTGCCGTACCCCATTGAGCCGCACCTTGCCGGACACCGCGGCGGCCTGGGCCAGGCTGCGGGTACGATAGAAGCGGGCGCAGAACAACCATTTGTCGAGACGGCTCATCCCAAGAAACTCATCGAAGACGTAGCGCGGCCAGACCCGCAAAGGGTGAGTTGGGATCGGGCGGCGGTTCGGGCTTCTTCGGCTTGGCGCGATCCTGGCGGCGAGGCTGTTTTTCTCTCGCGCGCCGCCACACCGGCTTGGCGCCGGCGACCTCGATCGTCTGCCAGCCCAGCGCGGCCAGCACGCTGCGCGCTTCATCCTTGCTGCTGCCCAGCAGCGAAACCACCTGACCATGCACGGCCTCCGCATCGTTGCCGCTGGCCAACGCTTTTTCCAGCTCGTCTTCCAGCCGCTCCAGCATGTCAAAGCGGATGGCGCGGCCGCCGATAACGGCAAAGCCGCCGGCCTGCAATGCGGCGGGTTCATTGCCATTGTCGAAGGCAAAGGAGGTCAGGCCCGGTGCGGGCGGCGCCGGTGGCGCGTCCTTTTTGGTCCACACACCCCACAGCAAGGTCAGCAGCCCCGCCGCATCGGGACGCAGCAGCTTGGGCAGATAGACCGTGCGCCGTCCGAACCAGACGCCGAAGCGGCGAAGGGCGCGGATCTGCGGTCCGAGCTTTTCCGGCAGCGGCAAGGTTTTGCGGTCCAGGCTGGCGAAATTCTCGGCCAAGCTATGGGCGATGCCACGCGCTTCACCCGGCAACGCATCCGTTGAGCCCGTGCGGGCCTCGGCGGCATCACGCAGCGCCAACAGCGGTCCCAGCCTTGTGGTGATGCGCGCCGTCATCCAGGCATCCAGCCGTGCCTGCAAGCCTTCGGTCTTCACATGCGCATCGGCCAGAATCTGGATGGTGGGCGCCAGCGGCGAGGGGCCGGGCGCCAACCTCGCCACGATGGCGCCGTCCCACCACAGCTTGCCATGCTCGCTCAAGGTGATGGTGGCATCTTCCGCGGCGGCCAGCGCCGTGCTGCGGGCGGCGATCTCGCTTTCCAGGCCCTTGAGGGCGGCAGCGCGCAAGGTGCGGCCGTGAATCCCCACAGCACGGGGATCTGGCACGAAGCGGAAACCTTCCAGCTTGCCGATGGCCTCGCCGCCGATGGATACGCCGCCGGCTTCATCCAGCGCCAGGCTGGCGAATTCATCATCGCGCAGATGCTTCATCAGGACAGAGGTGCGGCGGTCGATGAAGCGCTGGGTCAGGCGTTCATGCAGAGCATCCGACAAACGGTCTTCCACCGCCCCCGTGATGCCTTGCCAATGGGCGCTGTCGCGCGTCCAACCGCTGCGATGCGCGGCATAGGTGTAAGTGCGGATCTGCGCCAGCCGTCCCGACAGGGTCGCGACATCGCCCTCCACCACATCTGCGCGGGCGATCTGGCGCGCCAGCCAGTCGTCGGGAATGACGCCGTCCTTGCTCAGGAAAAGGAAGATATTGCGCACCAACTTGACGTGTTCGTCGGTGGACAGCTTTCGAAAGTCCGGCAGCTGACAGACGTCCCACAACCGCGCCACGCTTTCGCGCGACGTGGCCAGCGCGGCGACCTCTTCGTCCACCGACAGGATACGCAACGCCACGGCATCGCTGGCGGGGCGGGCGCGCACCAGCCCACGTTCCGGTGGCGGCGCCTCCAGGCTTTCGTTCAGGGCGGCAAGACCGCGAAAGTCCAGCGCGCCGTTGCGCCATTGCAGCACCCGCACCGGGTCATAGCGGTGGGTCTCCAGTCGCTGCACCAGTTCGTCCTCGAACGGCTCGCAATCGCCGGTGACGCCAAAGGTGCCGTCATTCATGTAGCGCCCGGCGCGGCCGGCGATCTGGCCGATCTCGGCCGGGGCCAGCGGCCGCATGCGGGCGCCATCGAACTTGTCGCGGGCGGCAAAAGCGACATGGTCCACGTCCATGTTCAGGCCCATGCCGATAGCGTCGGTCGCCACCAGGAAATCCACATCGGCGGATTGATAGAGCTGAACTTGCGCGTTGCGGGTGCGCGGACTGAGCGCGCCCAGCACCACCGCCGCGCCGCCGCGCTGGCGGCGGATGATCTCTGCAATGCCGTAAACATCGTCGGCGGAGAAACCCACCACCGCCGAGCGGCGCGGCAGGCGTGTCAGTTTTTTGGGCCCGGTGTAAGCCAGGTCCGAGAAGCGCGCCCGGCTGACGAACCAGGTCTTGGGGACAAAGCGCTGGATGATGCCGCGCATGGTGTCGCTGCCCAGGAGCATGGTCTCTTGGGTGCCGCGGGCATGCAGCAGCCGGTCGGTGAAGACATGGCCCCGCTCGGGATCGGCGCAAAGCTGGATCTCATCGATGACAAGACAGGCCACCGGAATGTCCAGCGGCATGGCTTCCACGGTGCAGACGTAGAAGCGCGGGAATTTGGGGACGATCTTTTCCTCGCCCGTGATCAGGGCGACCTCATGCGGCCCGCGCAGCTTGACGATGCGGTCATAGACCTCGCGCGCCAGGAGGCGCAGCGGCAGGCCGATCATGCCGGACTTGTGAGCCAGCATGCGTTCGATGGCAAAGAATGTCTTGCCGGTGTTGGTGGGTCCCAGCACCGCCGTGACTTTGGGGTGCGTGTCCTGTCTGTGCATGGCGTCTAGATTGTGGTTCGCACTCTGAAGCGCAAGGAAAAAGGGCCCCGGCAGGGGCCCTTTCACAATTTCATCAATTTGGCTTTTTAGTCACCGCGGCTGGCGGCGATGCCGGCATTGGTTTCCTCGATCGCCTGATCGATCAAGGCGATCGCCTTCACGCGATGACCGCCGTTGTTGGCGAGCGCTGCCTGGAGTTCCGAGCGCGCAGTGCGCAGCGCGTCCAGCGCGGCGGTCATATGGGGCTGCGCTGCCATGGCCTGGCCGGCAAAATTGCCAGGTGCAGATTAGTACGAAGCGAGTCAGGCTGTGGATGCAGGATTAACAATGAGAACGAGACTGGAACATAACGGGTCCGAATCACTAACCATTTCAATATCTGCCTTTGTTCTCATACATTTAGCTGGTCTGCGCACACTGTTCAGACACCACATCTAGTGTTTCAACCGACCGTTGGGCATTTGTCATCCCACACCGACTCCATTCCGTACCCGGAGCATCCGAACCGGCTAATCCTTAGCTTTTGTTACGGTTTAAGGACGTTCAGTGCACGTCCTTCACGCCCGCTGGGCTCTGGCCATCCACTTTCAGCGATGTGGCCAGGGTGGCGAGGGTGCCATATTTGGTATCGGCCCAGACCCGCACCGGCACGTTGTAATCGCGACCTGCCACGCTGCTCGGTACACGGACGATCCAGGCGTGGATCAGCGGGAAGCTTTCGTTGGCCTTCAGCACATTGGGGCGAAAGCCGGCGAGCTGACGATAGCGCACATCGCATTGCACCGCCTTGCCCTGGTAGAGGCCGTTGTCCATCCGGATGTCGAGATCCTTGATCTTCGCCATCTCGACGTCATAGCGGCGGCGGCCGTCGAACACCGGCGCGGTAAAGCCGCAGACATTCCCGGCGATGCCGCTCAAGATGAAGGTCACGGCGCTCAGCGGATCCAGCGTGTTTTTGATGTCCTCCGGCTTCACCTCGTAACCGGTGGTGGCATAAACGGGATCGGCATAGAGCTTTGGCGTACCGCCCTCGAAGCTCAGCGAGACCTGCTGCCGCTTGCCGGAGCGGCCGGTGTCGAAACTGTCATAGAGGGTGGGCACAAAATCCTTGCCCGCCACCCTGCCGGACGAGGTCGCCTGGATCTGCGCTTGCCAGAAGGCGTTGACCACACCCGACGTCTGCATGTGGGACACGGCATGATACTCGGTACCGCGATAGGTCGTGTCGATGTCCATGCGGCCCATGGTGATGCCCCCAGCATAGAGGGTCATGGCCACCTCCAGCCGCGAGCCGGGCAGGGCTGGGGCCTCGCCCCCGGCGCCGCCGGCTGCAAAAGCCGGGGGGGCGGCCAGGAGGCTGGCCAAGGCCAGGAATTTGGTCGGGTTTGCGGGCATGTCCAAGCCTTTGTGCCTGATTATATTGGTGCTTTTGGGGCGAACGCTATTCCCGGCTTGACGGTGCGGCCCGCTTTGCCTATGAACCCCGCTCTTTTGCCGGGCAAAAGCCCGGGAATCCTTGCGAATCGTGAGAACCGCCTATGGCCCGCCGCTGCGAATTGACCGGAAAAGGTACCTTGGTTGGCAACAATGTCAGCCATGCCAACAACAAGACCAAGCGGATCTATCGTCCGAACCTGCAGCTCATCGCGCTCGCCAGTGAGTCGCTGGGCAACAGCTACAAGCTGAAGATCTCCATGAACGCGCTGCGTTCGGTGGACCGCAATGGCGGCCTCGATCCCTTCATCCTGAAGTGCAAGGACAGCGTGCTGTCGCCCAAGGCCCTGCGCCTGAAGCGCGCTATCGCCAAGAAGACCGCCGACAAGGCCGCCTAAGGGCTTTCCGATTTCATCTGCGATCAGGCGGCGCGCCGTCCGCGCCGGCGGCCTTGTGCCGCGTCTTCCGCAAACAGGGTGATGAGTTGCTCGGTCATGGCGCCGCCGAGTTGCTCGGCATCCACGATGGTCACCGCCTTGCGGTAATAGCGCGTCACGTCATGGCCGATGCCGATGGCGGTCAGCTCGACGCTGGAGCGGGTCTCGATCTCCTCGATCACCCGGCGCAAATGCTGCTCCAGGTAATTGCCGGCATTCACCGACAGGGTTGAATCGTCCACCGGCGCGCCGTCGGAGATCACCATCATGATCTTGCGCTGTTCGGGGCGGGCGATGATGCGGTTGTGCGCCCAGGTAAGGGCCTCGCCGTCGATATTTTCCTTCAGCAGGCCCTCGCGCATCATAAGGCCTAGGTTGCGCTTGGCCCGCCGCCAGGGTTCGTCCGCCGACTTGTAGACGATGTGGCGCAGGTCGTTCAGCCGGCCCGGTTGCGGCGGCTTGCCCGCGGCCAGCCATTTCTCGCGCGCCTGTCCGCCTTTCCAGGCGCGGGTGGTGAAGCCCAATATCTCAGTCTTGACCCCGACCCGCTCCAGGGTGCGGCCCAGTATGTCGGCGCACATCGCCGCCACCATGATGGGCCGGCCGCGCATGGAGCCGGAGTTGTCCAAGAGCAAGGTCACGCAGGTATCGCGGAAGGTGGTGTCCTTCTCGCGCTTGAACGATAGCGGATACATCGGATCGATGATGATGCGCGGCAGGCGCGAGGCATCCAGCATGCCTTCTTCCAAATCATATTCCCAATGCCGGTTCTGCTGCGCCATCAAGAGGCGCTGCAGCTTGTTGGCCAGGCGCGACACCACACCTTGCATGGAGGACAGTTGCTGGTCGAGGAAGGAGCGTAGCCGCGCCAATTCCTCGGCTTCGCACAGGTCGGCGGCGGCGATTTCCTCGTCGAACTCGGCGGTGAAGATCTTGTAGCCCCAGCTATCCTGGTGAGAGAAAGCCGCTTCGTTGCGGTTGGGCTTGGCGCCGTCTTCCGGCTCGGTCGTGTCGGACAAGTCTTCGGATTGTTCGGACGCGGCGTCGGTTTCGACCTGTTCGCCATCTTCGGCATCGGCGGCGGATTCGGTGGTGGCGCTTTCGCCGTCCTGCTGGGTGTCGCTGTCTTCGCCGTCATCTTCCTGGCCTTCGGGATTTTCGCCCTCGGCGTCTTCGTCGGAAGATTTGTCGCTGTCACTCTGGTCGCCCAGCGACAGGTGGTTCAGCATGGTGCGGGTCAGCTTGGCATAGGCCTTCTGGTCGCGCAGCGCGCCAGCCAGTTTGCCCAGATCCGTGCCCGCCTTGCTTTCAATGAAGGGCCGCCATAATTCCACCGCGCCCGCCACCGAGGCCGGCGGCTTCTGTCCCGTCAAAGCCTCGCGCACCAACAGGCCCAGCACATCGGCCAGCGGCGCTTCATCCTTGACCCGTGCCTTGCCCAGCCCGCGATTGAGCAGCCGCTGTTCCAGCCCGGAGGCCAGGTTGGCGGCGACGCCCTTCATCGCCAGGGAGCCGATGGCTTCGACGCGCGCCTGTTCGGCGGCTTCGAACACGGCAGCGCCGTCCGGCGAGGCGGGGCGGAAACGGCTGTTCACTTTCTCATCGTGATAGGCCTTGCGCAGGGCGTAGGCATCGCCCGTACCGCGCACCAATGCGACGTCGGCCGCCGACAGGTTGCGATGGGGCGAGGGCAGGCGGGCTTTCAGGCCTTTGAGAGAGGCCGGCTCGCTGGAAAAGCTGACTTCCAGTTCCGGTTCCGCCGCCAGGCTGCGCACCGCGACGCTGACGGCGCGCTTGAAGGGTTCGGAAGGGGATTCAGGTTTGGCCACGTCGTGAAACCTTTATACCGACGATGATGCTGGCAATTCCGGACAGAGCCATTGCGATAAGCAGTTGCGGAATCCAGACGGGCTTCCAACCGACAGTGTAGAAAAACAAATGAGACATCGCGACGATGATCCCGGGCAACAGGAAAAGCACTCCGAGCAGCATCAAGAGCCTGCCCGACCAGTGCCTCACGCCACCAGCACCTTGGCCGCACTCTCCGGCAATTCCTCGCCGAAGCAGCGCTGGTAGAATTCCGCCACACTGGCGCGTTCCAGTTCGTCGCACTTGTTGAGGAAGGTGAGGCGGAAGGCAAAGCCGATATCGCCGAAGATCTCGGCATTCTGCGCCCAAGTCATCACGGTACGCGGGCTCATCACCGTCGACAGGTCACCCGCGACAAAGGCGTTGCGGGTCATGTCGGCCAGCCGCACCATGGCGGAAATGGTCTTCTTGCCTTCGGCGCTGTTGTAATGGGGCGCCTTGGCCAGCACGATTTCCTCTTCGGCTTCATGCGTCAGGTAATTGAGCGTGGTGACGATGCTCCAGCGGTCCATCTGGCCCTGATTGATCTGCTGAGTGCCGTGATAAAGACCGGTGGTGTCGCCCAACCCGATGGTGTTGGTGGTCGAGAACAGGCGGAACGCCGGATGAGGGTGTATCACCTTGTTCTGGTCCAGCAGGGTGAGGCGGCCGGACACTTCCAGCACGCGTTGGATCACGAACATCACATCGGGGCGGCCGGCGTCATATTCGTCGAACACCAAAGCGACGGGCCGCTGCAACGCCCAGGGCAGCAAGCCTTCGCGGAATTCGGTGATCTGCTGGCCGTCCTTCAGCACAATGGCGTCCTTGCCGATCAGGTCGATGCGGCTGACATGGCTGTCCAGGTTGATGCGGATGCAAGGCCAATTCAGCCGCGCCGCCACCTGTTCGATATGGGTGGATTTGCCGGTGCCGTGATAGCCCTGGATCATCACGCGGCGGTTGAAGGCAAAGCCCGCCAAAATCGCCAGGGTGGTCTCGCGGTCGAAGCGATAGGCCGGATCGATTTCCGGCACATGCTCGCCGCCCTTCTTGAAGGCGGGAACTTTCATCTTGGTCTTGATGCCGAACAGCGTGCCCGCATCCGCGGTGGTGTCGGGGACCGAGGCTGTGTCGAGGGTTTCGGTGTGGGTGCTCATAAGTCCGTCACAGGTGCAGCTCGCAGGATAACGCGCGGCAGGCCCGTTCAGGTGAGGAGGCCGGAAGCGCGCAACACGCCATAGGCTTTGATGACCTGCTTCAGGCGTTCTTCCGCGCCCCGGTCGCCACCATTCGCGTCGGGATGAAAACGCTTCACAAGTTCCTTATACCGCGCCTTTATCTCGATCAAGGTGGCGTTATGGGCCAGCTGCATCGTATCCATGGCCATGATCTGCAACCGCGTCAAATGCCGCTCCGGACGGCGCACAGTGCCGGCATCGTCGCCGTCCTCTGCAAACATCGCATGGCTGTCACGCACGCCCCCCAGCGGGGTCTGGCCCATGCGGGCCCGGGCGCCGCGCTTGCCCAGAGGCCAAGTGGGGCGATGGCCGGTCAGGGCCTCTTCCTTGAAGCGCTGGATGTCGTTGTTGTCCATGCCCTTGAAATAGTCCCAGGACTCGTTGTGCTTGCGGGCATGGGCGGCGCAGTACCAGACATATTCGGTCAGATTTTGGGGCGACTTGGAAACGCGGCAATCGCCCGGGCGAATGCAGTCCGGCGCCTCGCACATGCGGGTTTCCGGCTCGGGCTTGCGGGCGCCCTTGCCAGGCTTGATGCGAATATCGCTTTTAAAACGCGATGCACGAGGTTCAACCATCGAGCAATTATGGGATTGAAACGGTAAAAGACAAGAAAACGTATCGCTTGACTTTCACCCGGCACGGGGGATGTTCGCCCCATGACCGTTGCCGCCGACATTCGCGACAAATTAACGTCCGCTTTTGCGCCTTTGGCGCTGGATGTGGTGGACGAAAGCGCCCGCCATGC
>JACCXK010000070.1 GCA_013697055.1 Alphaproteobacteria bacterium | reverse complement strand
CCTTCTGGGAATGGGCGCGGCGACGGCCGCGCCGTCCAGCTATCCCGATTGGGCCTATGGCGTGCCCACCAAGGACAATGAGGCCACCGCGCCCAAGGACGACGGCACCAGGTTCACCTTGCCCGGCGCCGCAGGTACCTTCACCCGCGGCCAAACGGCGGGCGCCAATCACACCCCTCCCGCCGACTGGTATCCCGGCGATCATCCGACGATGCCCAAGATCATCTCGGCCGGCGATACGGCGCGCGGCATCACCGCCTGCGCCGGATGTCATTATCCCAACGGTAAAGGCCGGCCGCAGAACGCCAACATCGCCGGGCTGAATGCCGATTACCTGGCGCGCCAGTTGCGGGAGATGAAATCCGGCGCCCGCCATAGTGCCGAGCCGCGCAAGCACAATGCCCAGCAGATGGTGGACTTTGCCAGGGCGATGACCGACGCCGAGATTACTGAGGCAGCTGCTTATTACGCTTCGCTTGCGCCGACCGTGCCGATCAAGGTTGTGCAGACCGCCATGGTGCCGCAGATGCGCAGCCAGGAAGGCATGTGGCTGCCGCATGAAAGCGGCGCGCGCGAACCCATCGGCGTGCGCGTGATCGAAACGCCCGCGGACGTCAACCGCGAACAGCTGCGCGATCCCCATGCCGGCTTCATCGCCTATGTCCCGACCGGCGCGCCGACCAGGGGCAAGCGGCTGGCCGTCAAATTGGGCTGCGCCGGCTGCCATGGCGAGGGTTTGAAAGGCGCCGATGCGCCGGGTATCGCCGGCCGCTCGCCCAGCTATCTGGCGCGGCAATTGTACGACTTCCAGCAAGGCTCCCGGCATGGCGAGATGGCGGCGGCGATGCAGCCCATTGTCGAAAAGTTGACCGCCGCCGATATCGTCAACCTCACGGCCTATGCCGCCTCGCTTCCGGTGAAATGATGACCAGACCCGTGGTGGCCATCACCTTCGGCGATGCCTCGGGCATCGGGCCGGAACTGGTGGCCAAGTTTCTTTCCCGCCCCGAAATTTTGGCAGCGCAAATCCTGCTGGTGGGCGATGCCTGGGTATGGGCGCAAGGGCAGAAGGTCGCCTGCGTCTCGCCGCCGGTGAAAGTCATCAAGGACTGGTCCGAAGCGCGGGATGGCGATGGCACGCCGATGCTTCTCGAAATGCAGACAGTCGCGGAAGCCGACATTATCCAGGGCCAGGTCACGGCCGCGGCGGGGCGCGGGGCCCGCCTGGCACTCACCGCCTGCCTCGACGCCGCCGTGCGCGGCGACATCGACGCCGTCTGTTTTGCGCCCCTCAACAAGCAGGCAATGAAAAAGGGCGGCATGGCGTTCGAGGATGAGCAGCATTTCTTTGCCGATCATATGGGCGTGACCGGCTATTTCTGCGAGTTCAACGCCCTCGGCACCCTGTGGACCTCTCGCATTTCCAGCCATATCCCGCTGGCCGATATTCCCAAATATGTCACCAAGGACCGCATCAAGGCGGCGGCGCGGCTGACCTTTCAGACCCTGAAACGCGCCGGCTTCGCCCAGCCGCGGGTGGCGCTGGCGGCGCTCAATCCCCATGGCGGCGACGGCGGCACCTGCGGCCGCGAGGAGATCGACATCATCGAACCGGCGGCGCGCGAACTGAACGACGAAGGCCTGCCCATTCAGGGGCCCTTCCCCGCCGACACGATTTTCCTCAAGGCCCGCGACGGCCTGCTCGACAGCATCGTCACCATGTATCACGACCAAGGCCAGGTGGCGGTCAAGCTGCTGGGTTTCGAGCGCGGTGTCACCGTGGCTGGTGGCTTGCCGGTGCCGATCACCACCCCGGCGCACGGCACGGCGTTCGATATCGTGGGACAAGGCAAAGCCAAGGACGAGGCCATGACCCAGGCCTTCCTGCTGGCGGCCAAGATGGGCGCTGCCCACCTGAGCGATCATTAAGTGGTGTGGGCTTCGGCCTGCAGCAAGGAGCGGATATAGCCGAAATCGAACGCATAGCTTTCGTTGGGACCGCCGGGGTTGTCCTTGAAGCGCGGCGCATGGTCGGGCATCAGGAGCCCGTCATAGCCGACCTCGCGATAGACCTTCACGGCTTTCACGAAATCCACATCGCCCTCGTCCGAGACGGTCTCGACGAAATCGTCGCGCTTGCCGCGGATGTTGCGGAAATGGACGTTGAAGATTTTCCCGCGTGAGCCGAAATAGCGGATGACGTCGAAGATTTCTTTCCCAGGCTCCTGGAGCATCTCCGACATGGTGCCCTGGCAGAAATTCAGCCCGTGATAGGGGCTTTCATGGATGGCCACGAAACGCTTGACGCCGTCCACCGTGCCCAGCACCCGCTGGATGCCGCGATAGCCGGACGCCGGCACGCCCGGATCATGGGGATGCAGCGCCAGCTTGACCTTGTACTCCGTGGCCACCGGCACCACCCGCTCCAGGAAATAGGTGATGCGCTCCCAGAAGACGTCGCCCGGCACCACACCCGCCTTGGTCAGCGGCAGATCCTTGGGCGCGTCGGCCAGTTTCCAGGACGTATATAAAGCATCGCCCCGCCCTTGCACCGTGCCGCTGCGCATGGCGCCCAGCACGTTCAACGCATATTTGATGCAGGGAATTCCAGCCGCCGCGACATTCCTGATATGGGTCTGGAAGCCCTCGATGTCACGGTCGCGCTGCGGACTTTCCCCCAGATTGATGGCGGGATGTTCCTGTTGATCCACATTCTGGGTCGGCAGGGCGCATTCGGCGATGTCCATGGTCAGCTTGTGGCGTTCGCAGAGATCGCGCGCCTTCTTCAATTCATCCACCGTGGCATAGACGCGGGTGGGATCGGCCAGGGTCGCGGCGCAGCCCACCCCATCCACCCCGAAGCGCGCCAAGTAGGCGGCGGCCTTGTCGGTGAGCACGCCCTGCATCTCATGGCCGATGCGCGCCTTGACCGGCTTCAGCGCTGTCTTGCACGCGGGCGCGGCTTCCGCGACAGGCGCCAGCGGCGCAGCAGCAGCCACGCCCAAAGCAGTGACAAAGCGGCGGCGGGTTTCCATAAAGGCTCCTGTTATTTCGGGTGGGCCGATGTCCGCCAGCCGGCGCGGTCCATCTGGTTGGAACTCAGCCACAACGTGTCGCCCATCACCTGGCCGGTGGAGACGCCGCCAAATTCGGCAATGGCTTCGCCATAGGACAGCACTTTCCAGTGCAGGCTGACGGGATCAAGCTCGGCCGCGACCCAGCCGCGATGGCAATTCAGATTGTCCCCGCGCTCCACGATCTGTTTGCGGGTGCCGCCGCAGGCCGGTTCGTCCTCGATTACCCCCGCCGTGACCAGCCGGTCCCCGCTCCAATGGATATTGTCGATATTGAACCAGCCCGCACGCGCCGAACGCAGCACTTTTGACTTATCGGCGCGGGAGAAGATTTCGACGCTCTGGGTGCCGGACACCGCGACATAAAGCTCTTTTTCGTCGCGCGAAATCTCGATGCCGTTGTTGCCGGCCAGCTCGGTGCCGGGCAACAGGCGCCAGCTCTTGTCTCCTGGCTTCCATTCATAGACGCCGCCGGTGATCTTGCCGACCATGTAATCGGCCTGGATGGCGCCGTTCTTCATCTGCACATTGGCAAAAATAGTGCCGTCGCCGGCGGCGGTGACACTGTTGGTGTGGAGGTCGGACGGGATCTTCACACAACCGGTCCAGCTCAGCGCGGGCTCGCCTGCCCGTGCATCCAGGGCAAAGATCTGGATGCTTTCAAACGGCGCATGGGTGACGGTGTAAAGCTTGTAAAGTCCAGCGGTCGCGGTGGGCCGCAAGGCGATGCCGTGGGCGTGCAGCACCTTCGGGTCCGGCACAGCCGGACAATCCGGATACAGCTTGCGGTCAGGCCGCGCCTGGGTGACGTCAAGTTGCCGCCATGTCCTGGCGCTTGTGTCGATCAGCCCGACGCCCCCGCCCGACGCAGAGCCGCCGAACACAATGTATTTGCTTGTTCCCACCTGCAGCAGGTCCTCGGGACGTTTCATGCCGCAGACAAAGGCAAGGCCCATGGCCGGGTCGCAGGATGCGGCAACTGATGGCGGCCCCGGCAAAGTTCGATACGCCGCGCGGTCCATCTGGAAAGAACTGATCCACAGCGTGTTGCCGATGACCAGGCCGGTGGCGATGCCGCCAAAGGCGGGATTGGGTTCGCCATACGCCAAAATCTTCCAGCGCATCGCCTTGGGGTCCAGCTCGGATACCACCCAGCCGCGATGGCAGTTCATGTTGCCATGGGCGTCCTGAATCTGCTTGCGGGTGCCGCCGCAGGCCGGCTCGTCGAACATCATGCCCGCCGCGATCAGCCGGTTTCCGCTCCAGTGAATATTGTCCAGGTTATAAAAGGGCGTCTTGATGCTGCGCGCGGGCCTGGACGTGTCGGCGCGGCTGTAGATCGCCACCGTCTGGGTGCCGGACACCGCGATATAGAATTCCGTCTCATCCGGCGACATCTCGATGCCGTTGTTGCCGGGAAGTTCGGTGCCGGGCAACAGGCGCAGTTTCTTGTTCTTGGGCGTCCACTCCCACACGCCGCCGGTGATATTGCCGCTGATGAAATCGGTGGCGTTCCTATGCATCTGGACATTGGCCAGGATGGTGCCGTCCTTCGTCGCCGTCACGCTGTTGGTCTTGAAATCGGCCGGCAGCTTGACACAACCGGTCCAGCTGATCGCGGGCTCCGTGCTGCGCGCATCCACGGCAAAGATCTGGATGCTCTCGAACGGCAGGTGCGTGACGGAATACAGCGTGTAGGTGCCGGCCGCGCCTGCGGGCCTCAGCGCCAGGCCATGGCTGTTAAAGCTGGCGGGGCCGTGGCGCAGTCCGGATACAGTTTGCGGTCGGGCTTTTCTGCACCGGTAAAAAAGCGTCGCGCGGTCTTGGCGTCACTGTCGATCAGGAAAATCCCGCCCTGGTCGCCCATGCCGCTGGCGACGATCCACTTGCTGGTCCCGATCTGCAGAAGATCCTCCGGCTGGCTCAGTCCGCAGACGAAGTTCAGCCCCATCGACGGGGTACAAGGCGCGGACTCCGTGGCGGGATGGGGAACGCCTCGCGGCGTTTGCGCAAAAGCGGCCAGCGGCAGCAACAAGGCTGCGGCAATGAGCAGGACTTTCATGGCGCTTCCCCTTTTTGCGAGGAAGCCTAGCCGTTATTTGGGTGGCGGCAAGTCGCCCAGCGCCGCCCAGTCGGGCCGGAAGCTGACCGTATCGGCGGTGGGAAAGCTGGCGGGCACGCGCTGGGTGACGCGCCCGGTCGCCGCCCATTCGGTGCCGCGCTGGAAGGTGACGGCAAAGCCGACACAGGCCAGGGCCGGCGCGTCATGGCCCATGGTGGTGTGAAACACGCGGCCCTTGCCCCAGCCCAGCGTCATCAGCATGGGCTCGTCAAAGCCGCTGCCGCGATTGGCCGGATCGGAATAGGCGGTGGCCAGCACCGTCATGTTCTTTCCCGGCCCGCGCAACCGGCTGTAAAGCTCGTCCCCGGCGTGCATCCAGGCGCGCGGCAGCCCGCGCAGGATGGGATGCTCCGGCGCCCGTACGATGACCTGGAAGGGCTTGCGCAGGCCGTGCTGTCCGGCCGCGCCCGGCGCGCTGTCCGATGTGAGCTTGCCATCCTGGAAATACCATCTGGGCCCGGCCGGCGCGTCACGTCCACGCCAGCCGCCCAACCCTGTCATCTCGTTGAAGGCGACCCAATCGGGGAAAGCGTTGTCGGCGGCGTGCACCACCACCAGCCCGCCGCCATTCCTCACATAGGCCTCGAATTCCGCTTTCAGCGGCGCAGGCCAGTCCTGTGCGTCATAGTTGAGCACCACCGACCGATAGGCGGCGAAATCGGGATGGAAATTGGAAAAATCGCCATCGGCGGGCGGCGCGCTCACCACCGTCACCGCGAACAGGCCGGTCTCATCCAGCTCGCGCTTCATGATCTGGCTGGTGCGCTTCCAGTCGTGATAGGCGGCGGCGCTGGCACCATCTAGGATCATCACCTTGACCGGCGCGGCAGCAGCAACACTGCTCCAGGCGGCCAGTGCGAGAACGAGAAGCCACTTCATGTCATTTCTCCGGATCGCTGGCGGTGAAGGCCGAGCAGCAGGGCTTGCCGATAGCCTTGAGCTCCATCACCTCGGCACGGGTGCCGTCGGGATCAATCAGGTTCAGCTGCCATTTGGCGTCGCGCCCGATCTTGGGAACACTCTGTTGTCCCCGCGCGTCCACCTGGCCTTTCAGCCGGTCGCCATTCCACAAGCTGGTATAGGCCGCTTCCATGTTGGGCACGCCCAGCGCGAAATGATTGAGCACTCCCAGGTTGGCCTGGCTCATGGTGGCGGGAATGCCGCGCGTGTCGGGTGTGCCCACAATCATATATTCCAGCCAGTCCGTCCCGTCCGGCACCTGCTGCGAGACCCAGCTGGTGACGTCGTCCTTCATGCCGCCGGACCAATAGGGCCGAAACCCCAATATGTCGCGGTAGAAACTATCCTCCAGCTTGCGGTCATGGATGATAAAACCGGCATGGATGATGTGGGTGGAAAGCCCGCCATCGGCGATCGCGGGCGGGGTGGCCGGTGGCTGGACGAATTCAATGACATTGCCTTCCGGATCCTTCACCTGGAACCATTGGCTGTTATAGGCGCCCCGGCTGAGCTTGCGCGGCACCGCCACGCCTTTGGACATCAGATAGCGGCGCATGCCTTCGGCATCGCTGACATTGAAGGCGGTGTGGTCCAGCCGGTTGATGCCGCTGCCCGCCGGCAGGGGCAGCACTTCCACAAATTGCAGCAGCGAAAAATGATAGCGCGTTCCTGTCGGATTTTCCGGGTCCGGCTGCTTTGACGCGCCCAGGTCATGAACATAAAAGCCCTCGGCCTTGGCCGGGTCCGAGGTGTAAACCGCCAGATGCGATACCGAGGTGATCGCCGGGCGCACCGGCTGGGCGAACGCCGCGCCGCCAATACCCAACGCCAAGCCGGCGCAGATGATTTGCCTTTGCATGGAATGCTCCCCCGGACTTTATCCAGGGACTATAGCGCCTCAAACGTTCCTGCAAAAGAAACGGGCGGAGCCAAGGCCCCGCCCAAGACGCCCTAAGGGGATGCGGGCTAGTAGGAGTAACGCAGGCCCAGGAAGTAGTTCGAGCCGGTATAGTGGTTGTAGTACAGCCGCTGGCCGATCGAGTCCGCCAACTGGGTGCTGGACTGGTTGGTCAGGTTAATGCCGTCGAAGGTGACGGTGAAATTGTCGTCGATCCGGTAGCTGGCCGACGCATCGATGTTCAGGGTCGAAGGATTGGTCAGAAAGTCGTTCAGGTTGCCCGGATTGACGCCGCCCGCGGGGATATACTTGCTGCGGAAGGATGCGGTGCCGCGCATTTCGAACACGCTGTCATCGTAATACAGCGTGGCGCTGTAGGAGGTTCGCGACAGGCCCGTCAGGTCGGTCTTGGCGAAGATCGAGCCATCCGCATTGTAGTAATTCTGCTGTGCCTGCACGAAGGTGACGTTGCCGGTGAAGCCAGTATTGGCCAGGGGCCCGGGCAGGAAGTCGAACGGCTGCTGCAGGGAGATTTCCGTACCATAGAGCGGCGCGCCCTTGGAATTGATCGGCTTGGTGAAGGAGAAAATTGCCGCCTCGTTGCATCCCGTCGCCGGCGGCGCGACATAGGCCACGCCGCACGCCGCCACCGCCAGCGAATTGGGCACGCCGTCGGTATTGGTGTTGAAGGGAATGTTCTGGCGCAAGGTTTGGATCAGCGTGTCCAGGTGCTTGTAGAAGAAGGCGACCGAGAACAGCGCACCCTTGTGATAATACCACTCGAAGGACAGATCCGCCGTCTTGGCACGGTACGGATTCAGGTTCGGATTGTTCTCGGTGACGTTGAAGTTGGAGCCCGTCACCGTGGCGGTGGCGCCGCCCGGCAGCAGGCTGCCCAGGTCGGGCCGCGCCATCACGAACGCCGCCGCGCCGCGGATCAGGAAATTGTCCGCCGGTTCCAGCACCGCGTTCACCGAGGGCAGGAAGTCGTGATAGGTGCGCGACAGCTGGGTGGTGATGATCGACTTGGCGACGGGATCGAAGCTGTAGCCCACCGCGTTCTGAGTGGTTTCGACATAGCGTCCGCCGATATTGCCGCGGAACGGCACGCCATAAAATTGCGTGTTCCAGTCGGCCTGGATCCAGCCGCCGATATCGCTCTCATGCACGATGCCGTTCTGGCTGAGGAACTGGCCCGGCCCCTGCTGGAAGGCGCCGCAGCCCGGCGACACGTTGCACGGCGCCGCGCCGGCCGCCTGCACGGTCTGGAAGGCGGTCGGGTTGAAGATCTGGAACTGGCTGTTGAAGCCGTCAATGTTGGGGACCGCCCACACGGTCGGCGTGCCGGCGCCGACAGCGATGCCGTGCAGATTGACCAGCTGGGTATTGGCTGCCAGCGCCGCATTGGTGGCGATCGCCGCCGGAATGACATTGTCCTGGCTGGCGGTGGTGCCGTTGGTGCGCGCGGTGATGGTGGCGCTGTAGCCGTAATTCTTGTAGTCGATGCCGCCCTTGATATTCAGCCAATCGTCCGCCTTCCAGGCAAAATCGGCCTGCACGGTGCGATAGCTGTTATGGACATAGTTCTGGCGCTCGCGAATCTGCGACAGGAACCAGCCATTGGTCTGGGTCACATCGACATTGCCGTAATTCAGCGCCGGCAGCCGCGCCAGGCCACCGCGATAATCGAAGGAATAGGGATTGACCAGGCTGCCCGCGCCGCCCGCCTGGCCGCCGGGACAGCCCGCGGTGGTGCCGGTCGAAGAGGTGCCGGCGGTGCAGTTGTAGTCCATCGTCAGGGTGGTCTGGATGGGATTGTTGTGGTTGGACTGCGAGAAGCCCAGCAAGCCGTGAATCTTGAAGTCGTCGCTGAACTGGTGATCCGCATCCAGCGTGATTTCGGTAAAGCGGGTGTCGAGGTGATCGAGGCGATGCTCGGACCTGAGACCTACATTGGTCGCCTGCACATAGTTCAGGTTGTTGGTGGCGGGATCGACGTTGTAATTCAGCAACCCGATGCTGCCCAGGCCCAGGATGGGCGCGCCCAACCCTGCGATGGTGTTGCTGACATTGTTGTTGGAGAAGGATTCCGCTTCCAGATAGGCCTCGTTGCGGGTCACCGCGAAGTCGGCGAACAGCGCGTCCATGGTGAACAGGGTCTGGTCATCCGGTTGAAATTGCACCGAACCGGTCACCCCCAGGCGCTTTTCATGGTTGGTGATGTCGTCATAGCGCGGGAAACGCGGATGGAAGGCCTCGTTCACCACGTCGTAATTGTTGGGCAGGGTGGCGGCATTGAAATTTGCGCCATTGGCCACGGCGCCCACCGTCTGGCGGTTGGGCGCGGTGGCGGAGGCGGCGGTGAAGGCCTGGGTCGCGTTGGCGCCCGGCAGCGCGGCCGGCGGATTGAAGGCAACATAGCCGAAGCGCTGGCCGGCGGCGCATTGCGAGGACACGCCGGGCACATTGGTGACGCAGCCCGCGATCAGCGGCGGGGTATGGCCGGCGTTCTGCGCGGTATTGTCGTTCTGGAAGCGGACCGAGCTGGAGCCGACTTCATTGCTGTTCTGGATCTGGTAGGCGGCCGAGACCAGCACGCCCAGCTTTCCGCCCATGAAGGTATCGGAAACCAGGCCCGCAAAGCGCGGATTGAAGTTGCCGGACAGATCGTTGTAGCCCGCCTGCGCTGAGGTCACGAGGGTGAAGCCGGGCTTGTCGAAGGGATGGGCGGTGTGCAGGTCCACCGTCGCGCCCAGCGAGCCTTCTTCCACTTCCGCGCTGGCGGTCTTGTGGACGGTGAGCTGGCTGAACAGTTCGGAGGCGAAGACGTTGAAGTCGAAGGAGCGGCCGCGATTGGCGCCGCCCGACACGTCCTCGGAACCGGTGGTGGCCAGCGCCTCCATGCCGTTGATGCGCACGCGGGTGAAAGTGGAGTTCAGGCCGCGCACCGAAATCTGGCGTCCCTCGCCCTGGTCGCGCGCCAGGGTGATGCCGGGAATGCGCTGCAGCGATTCCGACACGTTGAGGTCAGGAAATTTGGCGATGTCTTCGGCCAGGATGCTGTCGGATACGTCCAGCGACTGGCGCTTCAGGTCCAGCGACTGTTCAAGGCTGGAACGGAAGCCGTTCACCACCACGTTTTCCACCGGTGCCGGTGCGCCGCCAACGGTCTGCGGCGCCTGCTCGACCGCCCGGCGCATGAAAGGGCGACGCACGATCAATCCATTGGAGCCGTCGGACACCACTTCCAGGTCGGTGCCGCGGGTCAGCATCGAAACCGCCTGGCGGGCATCCATGTCACCGGAGATGGCGGGGGCCTTCAGGCCCTCCACCGATTCGGGAGTGAAAAGGATGCTTTCGCCGGTCTTCTGCGCCACGCTGCGCAGCGCATCGGACAAGGGCTGTTCCTGCAGGTTCAGCTTGGTGTCCTGGGCGGCGGCGGCGGCGTTGATGGACAGGACGGCGACAGTGCCGAACAGAACCGGGCGCAGGGCGCCCCAGCGTGAAGTGGCCATGTATTCCCCTCTGGCTTCGGCCGCTGACGGGCCGCTATGGAGAAGAGACGTTCGGGGCAATTACTTTCCCCACCCCCTTTCAGGGGTCGGAATCGGCCGTGAGCATCAGGGTGTCGCCCGCCTGGCGGACATTGATCGGAAGCAGCTTGGAGAGTGCACGCGCGAAGGCGGCGTTGTCGCCGACCCTATACATGCCGCTGACTTTCAGGCCGGCGACACCGGGCTCCACCGCCAGCTTGGCGGTGGAATAGCGGTTCATTTCTTCCACCGCCTGGGCCAATTCTTCGTTGTCGAACATCTCATAGCCGGTCTGCCAGGCCAGAACATGGCTGAGGTCGGGCTTGTCGCGCTTTTCCACCTCGTTGGAGGCGACCAGTCTTTCACCGGCCTTGAGCCGCTGGTTCTCCCCGCCGGCCGCGGCCGGTTTCACATCGGCCTCGCCATGGATCAGCACCACCTGAACCTGGCCATCCTGGCAGCGGACATCGAAATTGCAGCGCGTGGCCACGATCTTGCGCATCGCCGCCTCGACGATGAAAGGACGCTTGAGATCGGGCACGACGCGGAAATTGGCCCTGCCATACTCCATGTCGACGGTGCGAGCGGTTTGGGTGAACGACACGGAGATGCGCGTCTGGGCATCCAGAAAAAGCTGGCTGCCGTCATCCAGCGAGACATGCTTCTGCTCGCCGACATCGGTTTCATAAACCTCGGCGCTGGCCAAGCGCCAGAACATGGCGCTGCCACCGGTGACTGCCAGAAGGCCGACACCCGCCAGCAGCGCGCGGCGGCTGGCAACGGAACGGCTGCGGGGTGCGCGGCGGAAATCGGTGCGCAGGTCGGTCAATCCGCCGACATCGCTCCACATCCGGTCCACCGCCTCAAAGGCGCCGGCATGATCGGGGCTGGCGGAAAGCCAGGCGCGAAAGGCGGCCTCGTCGGCCGCGTCGCGATCGTCGGCATGCAAACGCGCTACCCAAGCGGCGGCTTCCGCCCTGATTTCAAGTGACGGCA
>JACCXK010000069.1 GCA_013697055.1 Alphaproteobacteria bacterium | reverse complement strand
ATATTGGGCGCCATCGCGGGCGGCCTGATCGGCGGCTTCGCCAGTCATGGCAACGGCCTTGCCACCATTGGCGGTGTGATCGGCGGCGGCGCACTGGGCAACGTCATCGCCGGCGACATGGATTGCGAGGATCAGGCCCAGGCCTATCCGATCTATGTCAACGGCCTGAATGGCGATATCGGCCGCCCCTATGAATGGCGGCGCGGTCCCAATCGCGGGACCTTCATCCCCAACCGCGAATACCGCCGCGGCGGCCAGATCTGCCGCGAATTTACCGCCACCACCTGGCGCGGCGGCAACAGCCATACCCGCAACGGCGTGGCTTGCCGCGATGTCGGTGACCGCGGCGGCTGGCGGTTCGACTAAACCCCATACGGCCCCAGCGTGACACCATGCCGGGGCCGTTGCTAGGGTGGAGATTGCATGAAGCTCACCCTCGTCATCGCCACCCTGATGTTCAGCCTCGGTGCAGCAAACAGCGTCTTTGCCGATGCCTGCAGCGGCCGCGATCATACCGGCGCCACCATCGGCGGCGGCTTGCTGGGCGGTTTGCTCGGCGGCCTCTTCACCAAGGGCAATGGCGTAGGCATCGTCGGCGGCGCGCTGCTGGGCGGATTGGCCGGCAATGCCGTCTCGCGCGACATGGACTGCGAGGATCGCCCCTATGCGGCGCGTTCCTACAATGACAGCTTTCACGGCCCGGTCGGCCGCCGCGTGGAATGGCACCGCGGCCGCAACCACGGCTACATCGTCACCAACCGCGAATATTACCGGGGCCCGCGCCTCTGCCGCGACTTCACCCAGGTGGTCTATCGCCGGGGCCGGGAGTTCGACCGCGACGGCACCGCCTGCCAGAGACGGGACGGTGAGTGGGAGTTCCTCTAGGAATTCCCACGCGATAAAGGCCCGGGTGTCTCTATCTGAACCAATTGGCGCAATGGTTGGGTAACCATTGACCATTAGTCTGGATCTGCAAAATCTCACCCGCAGTGCCATGGCCAAATCCTGGACAATCAGCGTTGGTGGCCGCGTTTATGGCCCCTACAGTCTTGAACAGATGCAAGGGTTCCACGCCGAGAACCGGCTGGCGGATCATTCCCTGGTTGCGCGCGCCGCTGAAGAGCAATTCCATCCCGCATCCGAGGACTCCGAGCTGGCGCTGCTGTTCCAGCCCGCCGCCGCCGAGGCCGAAGCGTCCGCCGAACCCGCCCAGCCGCATCGCTTCGGCGCCAGGAGCGATGCGGAACCCCCCAACGAAGGTCCGGCACATTTCGTCATCGTCGCCGACATGAAGTCGCGCTCGATCACGGGCCTGGAAGAAGAGATTTTCACTTTGGGCCAGGCGCACCGCTTCGGGCCGCAATCCTGGGTTCTGTCCAGCGAAGGCAGCATCAACACCATCCGCAATGCGCTGGTGCAGAAGCTGGGCAAGCTCGACACGCTGTTCATCGTCGATGCCGCGCATGACAAGGCGGCCTGGTTCAATTTCGGCCCCGAGACCGACACCCGCATCCGCAAGATGTGGAGCCGCCCCGTCGAGCATCAGGGTACGGAAAAGCGGTCGGTCAGGCGGGCCTGAGGTTTCTGGCATAGCGCCGGGCATTGGCGACATAAGTCGCCGCGGACACTTCCAAACCCTGCATCTGTTCAGCGGTCAATTCGCGCATGGCTTTTGCCGGCGTTCCCAGGATCAGCTTGCCGTCCTCGAATAGCTTGCCCTCGGTCACCAGCGCGCCGGCGCCCACCAGGCTGCGTGCCCCGATCCGCGCGCGGTTGAGCAGCACCGCCCCCATGCCGATTAACGAATGATCGCCTACCTCCGCGCTATGCACGATGACGCGGTGACCGATGGTGACCCCGCGCCCGATGGTCACGGGCTCTCCCGGGTCGGCGTGAATGATGCTATGATCCTGCACATTCGAGTCCGGCCCGATTGTGATCCACTCGTTATCGCCGCGCAGCACCGCGCCGAACCAGATGCTTGCACCCTTCAGCAATCGTACTTTTCCGATCATCACCGCATCGGGCGCGATCCAGCAATCATCGGCGATTTCGGGCGCGGCACCGTCCAGGGCATAAATCGGCATCGTCGTTTCATCCGCATTGTTGCGTCGCGAGAAATTCATACACCGCTGCGCAAAAAAAACGATACCCTGAAGTCAGGCGGTTTGATTCGCCTGTTTATGGGGGAAAACGGCACTGGTGCTTCTCGCACTGCGTTCGCCAACTGAATCCAGGGCCGGTTCGCCGGGCAGCCCCTCCCCTTCGTTCACACCAACAAGTTCACATCATCGGGAGTATTTATGGCCAAGCGCTCCATGCGTTCGAAGTCGCGTGACTCATATGCCGAACAAAATGTGCACCCGCTTTTTCCCGGCCGCCCAGGCTGGACGCCGCATGATCCCGATGGCCAATTTCGAGACCGAAAATACGTAAAGAACATCCGGGCGATGAGCCCGGCGCAGCAGCAGTTCATGGATGCCGTCGACAATCAGAGCGTGGTGCTGGCGCTGGGACCGGCGGGTACGGGCAAGACCTATCTGGCCATCGCCAAGGCGGTGGAGGCGCTGGAAGCCGGCAAGGTCAGCCGCATCGTGCTGTCGCGCCCGGCGGTGGAAGCGGGCGAGAGCCTGGGTTTTCTGCCCGGCGACCTGCAGGAGAAGCTGGCGCCTTACCTGCGTCCGCTCTACGACGCCCTCACCGAACGGCTGGGCACCAAGCGCCTGAAGCAAATGCTGGCCGACGGCATCATCGAGATCGCCCCGGTGGCCTATATGCGCGGCCGTACCCTCAGCGAATGTTTTGTGGTGATCGACGAGGCGCAGAACTGCACCTACACCCAGATCAAGATGCTGCTGACGCGGCTGGGCTGGCGCTCCACGATGGTGCTGACCGGCGACCCGGACCAGACTGACCTCTTGCCCGGCATCTCCGGCCTGGCCGACATCGCCAACCGGCTGGAAAATGTGCCGGACATTCCAGTGGTGCGGCTGGCGGAAGGCGACATTGTGCGCCATCCGCTTGTCGCCGCGATGCTGACGGTGCTCTAAAGAAAGCACAGACCCGCCTCCCCCTTTGCATGAGAAGCATGCTTGAGGGGGAGGTGGTTTCAGCGTGCGAGGGTGAGGCCGGAAAAGCAAAAGGTCCAGTGGACCTTTTGCCGGCCGAACGCCGCAGCGCCGCGCGGCCAAGCGCGGCGCGAGGCCGGGACCGCCGAGCGAAAGCCGAAACCGGAGGGAGTGGTTAGATAGCGAGATCCACCAGGATCGCGCCCAGCATGAACGACCAATAGGCCGCCAAGCCCAGCGCAAAGCCATAGGCCAGGCGGCTGCATTCGCGTCTGCGGAACGAGCGGGTGGAATTTTGCACCAACACGCTGGGCCCCGCCAGCACCATCACCCCGTAATAGGTCCAGGTGGCGGCACGGCTGACCGGCTGGCCGGCCAGCAGGCGGTAGATGTTCGCCACGATGCCGGACAAGGTCAGGCCTCCCGCCAGCGAAAACAGCAACAACAGAATATTTCTCATGCCCCGAACCGATCAGCCTTTCTTGCCGTGAAGCAGCGCAAAGACGGCCGCCTTCACCCTGGACTTCACTTGGGCCTGGAGCCGGGCCTGGTGAAGATCGGCCGCCATGACCCGCCAATGCGGGCTCAGGGGCGGCATGGTGCCGGTGACCAGGGCGACGAGGACAAGCGCCGCGCCTGCATTGAGGATGTGTGACATGTACCGATATGACGCGAATTGATGTTTCCTGGTCACGCGTCGCAAGAATTGGGCAACTTGGCTGGGTAGGGGCCGTCCCACCCAATTGCCGGTGTTAAGATCGCCCGTGATGGGCAGTAAGGGCGACAGCGAGGAAATTCACCGCCATTCCGGCTGGCTGATCCCGGCCGGCTTCCTCCTGACCATTGTGGCTCTGTCGGGCCTGTTCCTGGGCTGGTATCTGCGTCCCGGCCCCAAGGCCCCCGCCGCCCCGACCGGCCGTTCCACGATGGTGCAGGTGACGGTGCGGGGCACCCTCTTCACCATACCGGCCAATTACATGGAAAGTTCGGCGGCGCGGACCGGAGGCGAAATGGATTCGCTGGCCCTGTGGGCGCTGTTTCCGTCCTGGCGCGGCTATTCGGAGGAGGATGCGCGCCTGTTTACCGGCAATGCGCCGGACTCTCCGGTCATCCGCCTGTCCCTACGCGGCGACACCAGCGACCTGGACCAAAAGGCGCGGCTGGAGCGCATCTACATGCCCTATATGGTGGACCGCAAAGGCGCCGCCGGGCCGTTTGGCCTGACCCAATACAATTTTGAAAAAAACTCTGGCTATGAGCGCAACGATCTGTTCGTCGGCCAGAGCGGCAAGGTATTGGTACTGCTGCTGTGCGAGCGGGAGTCCGCCGACCTGCCGAGCCCGAACTGCCTGGCGATAGACCAGACCCTGGCGAAAAATCTTTCGTTTTCATATCGCTTCAAGCGCGCTTATCTGGCGCGCTGGCAGGAATTTTCCGCCGGCGCCGAAACATTGATCGCGAAATTCAAGAAATCTTGACTACGCCATCCTGCAAGTGGGCTTAACTAGCCGCGGGACGCCGGCGCTTCGGGCAGGTCCATGTCCAGGATCGCCATGTTGAAGGCATAGGAGACTTCGCCGTCTTCCTCATCCTTGAACAGCACGCCGACGAATTCGCCGCCAATATGCATCTCGACCGAATCCGGCTGCTTGGGGCGCTCCACTATGGTGATGGTGTCGAGCCGGAACAGGTTGCGCAGGTATTTTTCCAGGCGCCAGATTTCGCTGCGGGTCAAGGACTGTTCCTTATCAATTGGACGGGTTGAACTCGCACGGCGGCACTTTACCGTCAAGTATTGCAGGGGAACCGGTTCGGAGAGTTTGCGACCGGTCCCCGCCTCGTGCCACGCTTGGTCGCGCGGCCCGTCCATACGCTGACGCTATGGACCGTTCGGCACTTTCGCAGGTCCACTGGACCTGCTCACCGGCGCCGCTACGCTGTCGCTAGGCGACCGCGGGACGCGCCTCACCCCGTGTTCCCGGGCAGTTCTTCGATGAAATGGTTCATCTGCTGCGACGGGTTTTCGCCGCAATCGCAGTTGACCAGCTTGGCGGGCACGCCCACGGCGGTGCAGTGGGCGGGAACCGATTTCAGCACCACCGAGCCGGCGCCGACGCGGCTGTATTCGCCCACTTCGATATTGCCCAGGATCTTGGCGCCCAGCGACAACAGCACGCCGCGGCGGATCTTGGGATGGCGGTCACCGCTCTCCTTGCCGGTGCCGCCCAGGGTGACATCCTGCATGATGGAGACATCGTCTTCCACCACGGCGGTCTCGCCAATCACGATGCCGGTGGCATGGTCGAACATGATGCCGCGGCCGATCTTGGCGGCGGGATGCACGTCCACCGCGAACAGTTGCGAGATGCGGCTTTGCAGGAACAGCGCCATCGCCGTGCGGCCGTTGCTCCACAGCCAATGGGCGACGCGATAGCTCTCCAGGGCATGGAAGCCTTTGTAGAACAGGAAGGCGTCCAGATAGGAATGGCAGGCGGGATCGCGCTCGAACACCGCCGACAGGTCGGCGCGCAACGCCTGTTCAAAATCGATTTGCCCGGCGGCATGGTCGAACATTTCGCGGATGGCCAAGGGGCTGAGGTCTTCGCCGCCCAGCTTGCGCGCCAGGTGATAGGACAGTGCCTGCTCCAGCCGGTCATGCTGCAGGATGGTGGCATGGACAAAGCCCGCCAAAGTCGGTTCGTGTCCGGCCATGGCTTCGGCCTGCTGGCGCAAAGCGGTCCAGATCGGATCGATGGAAGATACTTTTTCGCGCGGAGTGGCCATGATGTGTCCTTAAGCGCCGTGCTTTTACCACGAAAGTTTGTAGAATTTCAAAACGCCCGAAACCCGGCTTTTCTCCCGGCAATCGTTAAGATGGGCCGGCTTTCTCCCCTTTTTAAGGTCCTCATGTCCAAACAGCCCCAGTTCAATCACCCGGCGCCTGATGCGCTGGACCTGCTCCTCACCCGCCGCTCCGGCTCGGCCAAGGCCATGAAGGAGCCGGGGCCGTCCAAAAAGCAGCTGGCGCAGATCCTGGAGGCAGGCGCCCGCGCGCCCGATCACGGCAAGCTGTTTCCCTGGCGCTTCATTGTGTTCGAAGGCAAGGGCCGCGAACGTGCCGGCGACATCCTGGCCGACGTGTTGGAAGCCGAAGGCGAGCGCGCCAAGAGGATCGAAGAAGAACGCGCCCGTTTCCTGCGCGCGCCGGTCGTCATCGGGGTGATTTCGTCCGCGCGGGAACAGCATAAGATTCCGGTGTGGGAACAGGAATTGTCGGCGGGCGCGGTGTGCCAGAACATATTGATCGCCGCCACGGCGCTGGGTCTTGTCGGCAACTGGCTGACCGAATGGTACGGCTATCACCCGGCGGTGAAAGAGAAGCTTGGGCTGAAAGCGGGCGAACGGGTGGCCGGATTTATCTATATTGGGACCGCCAAAGACGAGCTGGAAGAACGTCCGCGCCCGGAGATGGACAAGATCATCATGACTTTCTAGGCCGCGATCAGGAAGCCATAGGCGAAAACAGCAGCCGCAACGGCGGCGGCAGATATGACGACAGGCCAGGAATCCATGGAACCCTCCGAACAGGTGCTTGAGATGGCCCTGTTTGGACATCGTTCAACCTGCGTCCGGCGCAGGCCGGGTCAGCGTATTCCGATCAGCTTGTGTGTCTGTAACGAAAGCCGCCATTGCGGGTGTTCAAGACAATATTGTGTCGCCGCTTCGGTATTGGCGGCGCGGGCGTCGTTGTCCATCGGCTGCAGAAAGAAATTGCGGAAATCCTGGCCGGCGAAACGTTCCGGCGGGGCGCCGTCCTGCGGGTAGATCAGTTTCAATTCGTCGCCGCGCATCAGCTTCTGCTCGGCATCTGCCTTGGGGCTGACGCACACCCAGTCAATGCCGGGCGGCGGCAGCAGAGTGCCATTGGTCTCAATACCGATCTCAAAGCCTTTTTCGTGCAAGGCGTCGATGGCTTCGCGGTCGAGCTGCAGCAAGGGCTCGCCGCCGGTGCAGACCACATAGGGCTTGCCTTTGGCCCGGGCAGGCCACTCGGCAAATACCGCGCGCGCCAGGGCCGACGCGTCGGCGAACTTGCCGCCGCCCGGGCCATCGGTGCCGATGAAGTCGGTATCGCAGAAACGGCAGACCGCCTCGCTGCGATCCTTCTCCAGCCCACTCCACAGATTGCAGCCGGCAAAGCGCAAGAACACGGCGGCGCGGCCGGTATGCGCCCCCTCGCCTTGCAAGGTGTAATAGATTTCCTTCACCGAATAGGTCATGCGGCGCGGTACTTTTTGTATCCGCTGGCGCGCAAGACGCAGGACGGGCATTTGCCGCAACCATGGCCCCAGTCATGCGGGCTGGTATCGCCTTCATAGCAGGTGACGGTTTCGGCCACGATCAGGTCCACCAACTCCGACCCGCCCAACTCTTCGGCCAGTTTCCAGGTCGCGGCCTTGTCGATCCACATTAGGGGCGTGTGCACCGTCACGTCGCGCGCCAAGCCCAGGCTCAGCGCACGCGCCGTGGCCTGCACGGTTTCATCGCGGCAATCGGGATAGCCGGAAAAATCGGTCTCGCACATGCCGCCGACCAGGTCGGAAATGCCGCGCCGGTACCCCAGCGCCGCCGCCGCCGTCAGGAACATCACATTGCGTCCCGGCACGAAGGTGGTCGGCAAGCCATTGGCACCCATCTCGATCGCCACCGCATCCGTCAACGCGCTGCCGCCGATGGCCTTCAGCGTGTCCAGCGGCAGAAGATGATCTGCGCCCAGTTTCTCCGCCCATTGCGGAAAGCCGGTCCGCAACTTTTCCAGAACGACGGGCCGCGCCGCCAGCTCGGCGGCATGGCGCTGGCCATAGTCAAAACCCACCGTCTCCACGCAGGTGAAGCGCGACAGCGCCCAGGCCAGGCAGACGGTGGAATCCTGGCCGCCCGAAAACAGCACCAATGCAGAAGAGCTCATGGCGGGGGTTTAGCGCGTCAGGCGCCAACCTTGAAGCACAAAAGTCTCGAAGCAAATAAATCAGGCGACCTTGGCGGCGCGCGCGCCCGCGCGGGACGCCGGCAGCGCGATGGTGACGGTGGTGCCCTCGCCCACTGCGCTGGTCAGGCTCAGCGCGCCGCCATGCAGCTCGGCCAGCGCCTTGGAGATGGAAAGCCCCAGCCCTGCGCCTTCGAAGCGCCGCGCCAGGCTGCCGTCTAGCTGGCGGAACGGTTCCAGCGCCGCGGCGATGGTTTCCTCCGCCATGCCGATGCCGGTGTCCTGCACCATCAGATGCACGCTGCCGTCTAGCTGGAGGCGCGCGATTAAACGCACCGCGCCGCTTTCCGGGGTGAACTTCAGGGCATTGGCGAGCAGGTTGCCCAGCGCCTGGGACAGGCGGCGCGGATCGACATGCAGGATCGGCATGTCGGCGGGCACGTCGATCTGGATCGGCCGTTCATCCTGGATGATGGCGCGCGCCAATGCGACGGCCGCATCGGCCACATCCGCCACGCTTTCGGGACGCGCCTCGATGGTCAGGAGGCCGCCTTCCAGCCGCGACACATCCAGCACGTCATTGATCACCGAAAGCAGCCGCGCGCCGCTCTTGTGGATGTCGCCGGCATAATCGCGATAGCCTTCATGCCCGATCGGGCCCAGCAGTTCGTCGCGGATGATTTCGGAAAAGCCCAGCACCGCGTTCAGCGGGGTCTTGAGTTCGTGGCTCATGGCCGCCAGGAAGGCGGCCTTCATCTTGTTGGCGATCTCGGCCTGGCGCAGCGCCACGCGCAAGGCGCGCTCCTGCTCGAATTTCTCGGTGACGTCCTCGACCGTGCCTTCGTAGCACAGGATTTCGCCGGACCAGTCGCGCACGGCGCGGGCATTTTCGGAGATCCAGATGCGGCGGCCCGAACGATGGTGGATTTCCGACACGAAATTGGTCACCACATCGTTGGTCTGCATCAGGGTGCGGAATTCGCCGCGCCGCCGCTGATCGACATAAAGCTGGGCGCTGATGTCGGTCAGGCCGGTGATCAGCGCTTCGGGCGTGGCATAGCCATAGATGTCCGCCAGCGCCTGGTTGACCGCCAGGTAATGGCCTTCCGCCGTGGTGCGGAAAATGCCTTCCACGGCATGATCGAAGAAGGCGCGATAGCTGGCTTCGCCGGCGGTGACGCGCTTTCGCGTATTGGCCGCCACCCGTTGCAGCAGCGACAGCACGAAGCTGAGCCCCGCCACGATCATCAGGCCGGCGATATACTGGGCGCCGAGATGGGCGGTGAAGCCCAGGCCCACGACAAGCCCCGCCACGAAAACGGCAAGCACCGCCGCGAAGCCGGGCGAGCGGCTCTGCCCCAGGCTTTCCATGGGATCGATCAGGGGCGGCATTGGCGGACGGGTCTGAAGCTGGTTTTTCAGCGCCCGTGATAGCGGGAAAATATAAATGTCCAGTTGAGGTTAGGCGTAGGTCTGGATGCCGCACCCGGCGCCCCGTTCAGGATTTTTCAATCTTGATGGAGAGGTGGTTAAGTTCGCCCGTCTTTACGCCCCGGAAGGCCTTCGACGCGGCCAAATGCCCACCAAACACGCAGATCGCGCCGGGTGATTGTTCCAAAACGCACTTTGTGTTTGATTGCGGCCTCGCCAAAAATATTTTGTGCAAAAGAAGAAATGGCCCTGTTCGCGACCATCCAGCCCCTTTTCGTGCTCTCCGGTTTCGCCGTCGGTTTCCTGGTCGGAATGACCGGAGTGGGTGGCGGCTCGCTGATGACGCCGCTGCTGATCCTGCTGTTTCACGTCCATCCCGTGACGGCGGTGGGGACCGACCTGATCTATGCCTGCGTCACCAAGACCGGGGGCAGCCTGGTGCATGGCTTCAACAAGACCATCGACTGGCGGATCGTGCGGCGGCTGGCGTCGGGAAGCCTGCCCGCAGCGCTAATCACATTGGCTGTGCTGTGGCTGCTGGATGTGGACCAGGCCGCTTACAGCAAGCTGGTCACCAAGGTGCTGGGTGTGGCGCTGATCCTCACCGCGGCGGCCTTGCTGTTTCGCCGCCGTTTGCTGGCGACCTATTCCCAACGTGTCGGGGTTCTCACCGACAGCCAGACCCGCACCTTCACCATCATCACCGGCATCCTGCTGGGCGTGATGGTGACGATCTCCTCGGTGGGCGCCGGCGCCCTCGGTGTCACCGCCCTGCTGCTGCTCTATCCCGAATTGCCGGTGGTGCGGATCGCCGGTTCCGACATCGCCCATGCCGTGCCGCTGACCTTGGTGGCCGGGATGGGGCACCTGGCAAGCGGGGGCGTGGATACCACCATGCTGGTGTCGCTGCTGTGCGGATCCCTGCCCGGCATCATGCTGGCCAGCCTGTTCGCGCCGCGCCTGCCGGATCGCCTGCTGCGCATCATCCTGGCCGTGACCCTCAGCGTGGTCGCCATCCGGCTCCTCAGTGCCTGACCGCAAGACCATTCCTTTGCGGGCCTGGCAGCGCATGCTGAGCGGGCGGCGGCTGGACCTCTTGGAGCCCAGCCCCCTGGAC
>JACCXK010000042.1 GCA_013697055.1 Alphaproteobacteria bacterium | reverse complement strand
TCGCGCCGCCCGTCTCCGCCAGCACCTTCGTAATGGCCGCCGTCAACGACGTCTTGCCGTGGTCAACATGGCCAATCGTGCCGATGTTGCAGTGCGGCTTGTTACGTTCAAACTTTGCTTTACCCATGGGTGTTCTCCGTGAATCTTTTTAATTAAGCGTATTTGGCTTTGACTTCGTCCGCGATCGCCTGCGGCACCTGCTCATAATGGTCGAACTGCATTGAGTACTGCGCGCGGCCCTGAGACATCGAGCGCAAGGTGTTGATGTAGCCGAACATGTTGGCCAGCGGCACCATGGCAGTGACAACCTGGGCGTTACCGCGGGAGTCGGTGCCCTGCACCTGGCCACGGCGGCTGTTGAGGTCGCCGATCACGCCGCCGAGGAAATCCTCCGGGGTCACGACTTCCACCTTCATGATGGGCTCGAGCAGCTTGACCGCGCCCTTGCTCGCCAGTTCGCGGAACGCCGCGCGCGCCGCGATGTCGAAGGTCAGGGCGTTGGAGTCGACTTCGTGATACTTGCCGTCGACCAGCTTGGCCTTGAAGTCGATAACCGGGAAGCCGGCCAAGAGGCCCGATTCCTTCTGGGTCTTGAGGCCCTTTTCCACCGCCGGAATGAATTCCTTGGGGATGGCGCCGCCGACCACATCATTCTCGAACACAAAGCCCGAACCCGGCTCCAGGGGTTCGAACTCGATGGTCACTTCGGCGAACTGGCCCGAACCGCCGGTCTGCTTCTTGTGGGTGTACTTGATGGTGAGCGGCTTGGAGAGCGTTTCGCGATAGGCCACCTGCGGCGCACCGACATTGGCGTCGACCTTGTAGGTGCGCTTGAGAATGTCGACCTTAATTTCCAGATGCAGTTCGCCCATGCCCTTGAGGATGGTCTGGCCGGATTCCTGATCGGTGGAAACGCGGAAGGACGGATCTTCCTGGGCCAGGCGCACCAGCGCCATGCCCATCTTTTCCTGGTCGGCCTTGGTCTTGGGCTCGATCGCCACTTCGATGACGGGATCGGGGAATTCCATCTTTTCCAGGATCACCGGATCGTTGGGATCGCAGAGGGTCTCGCCCGTGGTGGTCAGCTTGAGGCCCGCGAACGCAACGATGTCGCCGGCATTGGCTTCCTTGACGTCTTCGCGGGAGTTCGCATGCATCAACAACATGCGGCCGACGCGTTCGGTCTTGTCCTTCACCGAGTTCAGCACGCCGGTGCCCGAGGTGACGGTGCCTGAATAGACGCGCACGAAGGTAATGGAGCCGACAAAGGGGTCGTCCATGATCTTGAAGGCGAGGCCCGCGAACGGCGCCTTGTCATCCGGCGGACGCGGCACTTCCCTGTCGGTGCCCGGCACCACGCCGGTCAGCGGCGGAATGTCCAGCGGCGACGGCAGATAGGCGACCACGGCATCGAGCAAGGGCTGCACGCCCTTGTTCTTGAAAGCCGAGCCGCACATCACCGGCACGAAATGGAAACTGTTGGTTCCCTTGCGGATGCAATTCTGCAAATCTTCGTGCGACGGTTCCTGGCCCTTTTCGAGATAGGCTTCCATCAAGCCGTCGTCTTCCTCGACGGCCATTTCGACCAGGGCGGCGCGCAGTTCGGCGCACTTGTCGGCATATTCGGCGGGAATCTCGAGTTCGTCGAACTTGGCGCCCAGCTGCTCGTCCTGCCAGACCAGCGCCTTCATCTTGACGATATCGATAATGCCCCTGAACTCGCCTTCCGAGCCGATCGGCCAGGTGATGATCATCGGGCGGGTGCCCAGGCGGTCGATCATCATGTCGATGCAGCGCTGGAAGTCGGCGCCGGTGCGATCCATCTTGTTGACGAAGCAGATGCGCGGCACGTGATACTTGTCGGCCTGGCGCCACACGGTTTCGGACTGGGGCTCCACGCCGGCAACGGCGTCGAACACGGCGACGGCGCCGTCCAGCACGCGCATGGAACGCTCGACTTCAATGGTAAAGTCGACGTGACCGGGCGTGTCGATGATGTTGATGCGGTGGTCTTTCCAGTAGCAGGTCGTCGCGGCGGACGTGATGGTGATGCCGCGCTCCTGCTCCTGCTCCATGAAATCCATGGTGGCGGCGCCGTCATGGACTTCGCCGATTTTGTGGCTCTTGCCGGTGTAATAGAGAATGCGCTCAGTCGTCGTCGTCTTGCCGGCATCGATGTGCGCGGCAATGCCGATGTTGCGATACATGCTGAGCGGGGTTGTGCGGGCCATTGGAGAGTCCGTTACCAGCGATAATGCGAGAAGGCGCGGTTGGCGTCGGCCATCTTGTGGGTGTCTTCGCGCTTCTTGACGGCGCTGCCGCGGTTGTTGGCGGCGTCCATCAGTTCGCCCGACAGGCGGCCCTGCATGGTGGGCTCGTTGCGACCGCGGGCGGCGGTGATCAGCCAGCGGATGGCGAGCGCGCGGCTGCGGTCGGTGCGCACTTCGACCGGCACCTGGTAGGTGGCGCCGCCGACGCGGCGCGAGCGCACTTCCAGCGCCGGCGAAACGTTACGAAGGGCTTCGTGGAAAACGACCAGCGGATCCTGCTTGGTCTTGGTCTGAATGGTATCGAAAGCGCCGTAGATGATGCCTTCGGCGGCGGCCTTCTTGCCGTCATACATCAGGGAGTTCATGAACTTGGCGAGCACGAGGTCGCCAAACTTGGCGTCGGGGGTGATTTCGCGGCGTTCGGCGCGGTGGCGGCGGGACATCTATATCTCCTTACTTCGGACGCTTGGCGCCATAGAGCGAACGGCGCTTCTTGCGGTCCTTGACGCCCTGGGTGTCGAGCACGCCGCGGATGATGTGGTAGCGCACGCCGGGAAGATCCTTCACGCGGCCGCCGCGGATCAGCACAACGCTGTGTTCCTGCAGGTTATGGCCTTCGCCGGGAATGTAGGTCAGCGCTTCGAAGCCGTTGGTTAGGCGCACCTTGGCGACCTTGCGCAACGCGGAGTTCGGCTTCTTCGGCGTCGTGGTATAGACGCGGGTGCAGACGGCGCGCTTTTGCGGGCACTGCTGCAGGGCCGGAACCTTGTTGCGCTTGGCCTTGACGCCGCGCGGCTTGCGAATGAGCTGATTGACTGTCGGCATTCCCATTTCCTTTTTTCGCCCGTGGCTAGCCGCACGGATGAACGAAACCAAAAACCGGACGCGGGAAGCTTTTCCCGGTCCGAACTTGCGGAGGACTGAGGTTTTGACACCTGAGTCGCGCGTCTAAGCTCTTTAAACTGGCTTCCCAACAGCGTTTTTCGCGATTTTTTGCGAGACGGCCTGCCCTGGAAGGTGGCGGCTTATACCCACCAGGGTTCGGGGGGTCAAGCACGGCAATACAGCCGTTTTCAACGGCTGCGTCTCTTGGTTGCGAATAATTCGCATAACTGGTGGGGCGCTGCCCGCTGGGGGCAAAATATGGGTTGCTCATTATATTCTGGCGCCAAGAGGCTCAAAAACCCTGTCACAATCCCCGGGCGGCGCTGTTGTGCCTGTCGGATGAACAGCTTAGGTTGCGGCGGCGAACCCTCCCGAAGGACCATGGCCCGCACCGCCGCCATCCGTGCCCCGAAGGCATCCGTTGTAAAACGGTGGGTGACGGCTTTTGCGCTGCTGGCCTTCTTCCTTCAGGGCCTGGCCGTTCAGAGCCATATCCATGCCCCCCTCCAGCCGCTGGCGGTCAAGGCCGCCTCGCTGCCGGAGCCCGCGCCGCTTAAAGCGCCCCTTAAATCCCAAGACCCGATCGACCAGTGCCGGCTCTGCCAGGAAATGGCCCATGCCGGCATCTTCGTGGCGCCTTCGGCGTCCGCCATTGCGATCAGCCTGACCCATGCGGCAGCGGTCTTTGCCGCCCTGCCCGATTTTACCCCCCGCTCCGCCACGGGTTTTGGCTGGCAGAGCCGCGCGCCACCGCGCCACTAACTCTCCAAATCCTCGCGTGCGGCTCACCCCAGCGCCGCCCCAGCACGCCCCCGGCGTGCGTTTTCCCATTCGGAGTCCGTCATGTTCCGTTCTTTACTATTGTTGGGTGCCGCCGGCACAGCCCTGCTGACCGCAGCGCCTGCCCTCGCCCAATCCACTGAAAGCGTCACTGTTTCCGCCCAGAAACTGGCCGCCGCGCGCAACGGCATCCAGACCCAGACCGGCGCATCCACCTACACCATCACCGCCAAGGACATTCAGAACCAGCCGGGGGGCGACAATGCTGCGCTCAATTCGGTGGTGCTGCAGATGCCCGGCGTGGCGCAGGACAGTTTCGGCCAGCTGCATATCCGCGGCGAGCATAACGGCCTGCAATACCGGCTGAACGGCATCATCCTGCCCGAAGGCATTTCGGTGTTCGGCCAGACCCTGGACCCGCGCCTGGCGGAATCGGTGCGGCTGATCACCGGCGCCCTGCCCGCCGAATATGGGTTGCGCACCGCCGGCATCGTGGACATCCAGACCAAGAGCGGCGTGTTCGAAGATGGCGGCGCCATCAGCATGTATGGCGGCAGCCATTCCACCCTGTCGCCGTCCTTCGCCTATGGCGGCTCATCCGGGCATTTCAACTATTTCGTGTCGGGCGACTACACCACCAACACATTGGGCATTGAATCGCCCGATGGCAGCAACGATCCACGCCATGACCGCACCCAGCAGTATCATGGCTTCGCCTATCTGCAGGACATCGTCGACAACAACAGCAGCGTCAGCGCGGTGCTGGGCACCTCCAATGCCATCTTCCAGATTCCCAACCGGGTCGGCCTGCAGCCGGCGGGGCTGGACGGGATCGTGGGACTGGGACCCCAGGATCCGAGCAGCGGCAACTTTGTGCTGAATGCCAACGGCGCCACCGGCTTTGCCTCCGAGAACCTGGACGAGCGCCAGCGCGAGATCACCCATTACGGCATCCTGAGCTACCTGCATTCGACCGAGAAGCTGGATTATCAGGTGTCGTTCTTCGGGCGCTATTCCAGCCTGTTCTTCACGCCGGGCAATAATGCCGGTGACATTCTCTATAACGGCAACGCCCAGACCGCCTACAAGCGCGACATCGCCTATGGGTTGCAGGCCGAAGGCGCCTTGCATGTCCTTGCCGGCCACACCATCCGCTTCGGCACCCTCTACCAGGCAGACGACACGCTCTCGCGCACCTCGTCCCGCGTGCTGGCCACCGCGCCGGGCGGTGTGGGGGTCGGCAATCCCAATCCGCTTTGCACCGATCCGGACCAGACCTGCCAGACGTCGGCGCTGCCGCTGACCATCGCCGACAATGGCAGCAAGCATGGCTACAATTACGGCCTATATGCCCAGGACGAATGGGACATCACAGACAATTTCACCATCAATTACGGGCTGCGCTATGATGCCTTCTCGGCTTTTGACGCAGAAAACCAGCTCAGCCCCCGCGCCAATGCGGTGTGGAAGCCCACCGACAGCCTCACCATCCATGCCGGCTATGCGCGTTACTTCTCGCCGCCGCCGTTCGAGCTGGTGGCCAGTTCCAGCATCGGGCTGTTTAACAACACCACTGCTGCGGCAACCGGCGCCACCAACGACACGCCCCGGGCCGAACGCGCCGACTATTTCGACCTGGGCGCGGAGCAGAAGCTTGGCGATTTCACCATCGGCCTGGACAGTTTCTACAAGATGTCCAAGAACCTGATCGATGAAGGCCAGTTCGGCGCGCCCATCATCCTGACGCCGTTCAACTATGCGCAAGGACGGCAATATGGCGGCGAGCTGACCATCAACTACAGCCATGACGGCTTCACCGCCTATACCAATGCGTCGTACGAGCGGGCGGTGGGCAGGAACATCAATTCCAGCCAGTTTCAGTTCGATCCGGGCGATCTGGCCTATATCGCGGGCAACTATATCCCGCTGGATCACCAGCAGCTGTTCTCGCTGTCGGCGGGCGCGAACTACACCTGGGACAAGACCCATCTGTCGGCTGACATGATTTATGGCACTGGCCTGCGCCGCGACGGCGCTACGCCCAACGGCGATTCCGTGCCGGCCTATGTCACGGTCAATTTCGGCATCAGCCACGATTTCGATGTGGCCGGCGTGAAGAACCTGACGGCGCGGTTCGACATTCTCAATGCCCTGGACGAAATTTACACCATCCGTGACGGTACCGGGGTGGGCGTCGGCGCGCCGCAATTCGGCGCCCGGCGCGGGTTCTTTGTGGGGCTGTCGAAAGCCATCTGAATCTCAACCTGTCATGGCC
>JACCXK010000026.1 GCA_013697055.1 Alphaproteobacteria bacterium | reverse complement strand
GCGCCAACCGGCTGGCCTCCAACTCGTTGCTGGAAGGCCTGGTGTTCGGCGCCCGCGTTGCCGACGACGTGCGCGGACAGTTGGCCGCCGGCGCACTTCGCGGCGCGCCGCCCGCGCCGCAGCGTTTTGCCAGTCCCGCGCCGCCGCATGTGCTGCGCAATGCCATGACCAGCGGCGTGGGGGTGGAGCGCGACGAAGCCGGCCTGCGCAAGGCACTGGACGTGATCACCCGGCTGGAGACCACCAGCCACGAGCCCGCCCTGCTCAACATGACAGCCGCGGCCAAGCTGGTGACGGCGGCGGCGCTGGCGCGGCATGAATCGCGCGGCGGTCATTGGCGCAGCGATTTTCCGAAAACTGCCAAGGCCGCCACCCGAACTTTCATGACCCTGGCCGAAGCGGACAAGATCGCTGCCGGTGGCGAGGCCCTGCCCGCAACCCGCGTCCGCAAATGACATTGTCATTGGACGTCACGCGGCCACCCGCGGCGCTGCTTTTCGAGCCATCGGTTCGCGCTGCGCTGGAAGAAGACCTTGGCCGCGCCGGTGACATCACCAGCCAGCTCACCATTCCCGCCGATCAACACGCGTCCGCGAAATTCGTCGCACGCAAGCCGGGGCGGATCGCCGGGCTGATCTGTGCCGAGGCGGCCTTCCGGCTGGTGGACCCATCGGTCAAATTCACACCGACGTTGCCGGATGGTTCCGACGCCGCGGGCGGCGCGGTGCTGGCCACGGTTTCCGGCCCGGCCCGCAGCATCCTCACCGCCGAGCGGGTGGCGCTGAACTTCCTCGGGCCCTTGTCGGGCACCGCCACCACCACCGCGGCGCTGGTGAAGGCGGTGGACGGCACCGCGGCGCGCATCGTCTGCACCCGCAAGACCCTGCCCGGCCTGCGCGCCCTGCAAAAATATGCCGTGCGCTGCGGGGGCGGCTTCAATCACCGCTTCGGGCTGGATGACGCCGCCATGGTCAAGGACAACCATGTCCAGGCGGCCGGCGGCATCGGCCCCGCCGTGGCGCGGTTGCGCGCCGGCCTGGGTCACATGGTGCGGATCGAAGTGGAAGTGGACCGGCTGGAGCAGCTGGAAGAAGTGCTGAGCCTAGGTGTGGACCGCATCCTGCTGGACAATATGTCGTTGGACGATCTTCGTCGCGCCGTGGCTGTGTCGAAAGGCAAGGCGGTTCTGGAAGCGTCGGGCAACGTCACCTTGGCGACGGTGCGCGCCATCGCCGAGACCGGTGTCGATTACATCAGTTCAGGCGCGATCACGCACAGCGCGCCGAACCTCGATATCGGATTGGATTTCTAAACACTCACCATGGGCGGCCTTGAGCCGCCCATCCAGCATCGCGCGCAAGCGCGACTAATAAAGAGATTGTTGCCCTGGATGGCCGGGTCAAGCACGGCCATGGAGATGGGATCAGCTGTCCCGCGTACGCGGCGCGTTGCGATAGAAGACGTGGTTGCCGATCTGGGTGGTCTTGTCCATCGTATCGGCCCAGTCGGGCGAAACAGACGCGGCATGGAAGTTCAGGGCGCCGCCGGTGGCGTTCTTGAGGTTCAGCTGGCCCGTCATGATCTTGGCCGCCAATGCCTCGGCTTCGCGCCAGGCGCCAGGCTGCTTGGCGCGCTTCATGTCGCCATTGCAAGCAAAGGAGAACTGGCAGTGCGGACGTTCCTTGCCTTCATAGACCACGGCGCAGATCGAATGACCGTAATCGCCATGGTTCATGCGGTGGAACACCACCTCGGCTATGGCCTTCTGGCCGCCGGTGCCTTCGCCGCGGGCTTCGTAGTACAACACTTCCGACAGGCATTTGTGCTCGGCCAGAAGCTGGCTCATCACGGAGTCAGTGGCGGGCTTGGCCTCCACCACGGCGACGGCCGGCTTCAGCGCCACGACTTTCTCCGGTGACGGATGAGAAGTCATGGAGGCGCCGATCGCAGCGCTGGCGGTGGCGAGAATGATCGCCATCGCGGCTACCAGCACGCGGTCGGAACGCGAAATCGCGTCGTTGGTTTTCTTGGACATCAGGCTGTTACTCTTTCGGCTCGTTGAATTCGCTTGGTCTATATCGGCTTGGTCTATTTCGCTCTTGCTCGTCTCGCGCCCCTTCGGCGTTCAATGTGCAGTGGCTATTTCAATCATGCTGTTTCGATTGCGCGTGATCCCCAAAAAGTTCCGAACGGTTCCAGTCCCTGAGGGCGGCTTGTGCCCCTCAAAAAACGAATCGTCAAACAAATTATTTTGTTAACGTGACAGATCGTCATACACAGCAGAAAAACACAGGGTTTTCCTGCATGCTCCGTACGCAGATCACACGTCGCTGCGACTCTTTTGCAAGGCCGCCTGGGCCGCCGCAAGACGCGCAATGGGAACGCGGAATGGTGAACAGGAGACGTAATCGAGTCCCGAGTCGTGACAGAAGCGGATGGAATCCGGATCGCCGCCATGCTCGCCGCAGATGCCGAGTTTCAATTTCGCGCGCGTCTTGCGCCCTCTTTCCGCCGCAATGGAAATCAGTTCGCCAACACCATCCGTATCCAGCGACACGAATGGATCGCGCGCGATCACGCCCTTGGCCAAATAGTCGTTGAGGAACATGCCGGCATCATCGCGGCTGATACCCAAGGTGGTTTGCGTCAGGTCGTTGGTGCCGAAGGAGAAGAATTGCGCGACTTGCGCAATCTCGCCCGCCTTTAGCGCGGCGCGCGGCAATTCGATCATCGTTCCGATCAGGTAATCCGGGACTTTTCCGCGCTCGCGGCTGATCGCCGCGGCGACGCCGGCGATGCGCGCCGCCAGGATTTCTAGCTCCGACTTGAAGGCCACCAGCGGGATCATGATTTCCAGCTGCACGGGCGCGCCGCCCTGTTCTTCGACCGTCAGCGCCGCTTCCAGGATCGCGCGGGCCTGCATTTCATAGATTTCCGGATAGGTGATGCCCAGCCGGCAGCCGCGATGACCCAGCATGGGATTGGATTCATGCAGCGCGATGGCGCGGGCGCGCAGCTTGCGCGCATTAGTGCCGGCGGCGGCCGCCACGTCCTCGAACTCTTCTTCCTTGTGCGGCAGAAATTCGTGCAGCGGCGGATCCAGCAAGCGGATGGTCACCGGCAATCCCGCCATCTCCTTGAAGATCGCTTCGAAGTCGCTGCGCTGCATGGGCAGCAATTTGGCCAGCGCGGCGCGGCGCTGATCCTCGGCATCGGCCAGGATCATCTGGCGCACCGCGATGATGCGGTCGGCCTCGAAGAACATATGCTCGGTGCGGCACAGACCGATGCCTTCGGCGCCGAACTTGCGGGCGGTGGCGGCGTCGCCCGGCGTGTCGGCATTGGTGCGCACTTTCAACGTGCGCACTTCGTCGGCCCAGCCCATCAATGTGCCGAAATCGCCGGTCATTTCCGGCTGGCGCAGGCCTACCTTGCCCTTGAACACCAGGCCGGCGGCGCCGTCTATGGTAATGATGTCACCGCGATTGATCGTGACATTGCCCGCCACCATTTCGCCGCGCACCGCATCGATCTTCAGCATCCCCGCGCCGGAGACGCAGGGGCGACCCATGCCGCGCGCCACCACGGCGGCATGGCTGGTCATGCCGCCGCGCGCGGTGAGGATACCGCGCGCCGCATGCATGCCGTGAATATCTTCGGGGCTGGTTTCGGTGCGCACCAGAATGACGTCGCGGTGATCGGCGGCCAGTTTTTCGGCTTCCTCGGCCGTAAAAGCGACTTCGCCGGTGGCGGCGCCGGGGGATGCGCCCAGGCCGATGGCGATCTGCTCGCGCGGCGCATCGGGGTCCAGGGTGGGGTGCAGGAGCTGGTTCAGCGCTTCCGGCTCGACCCGGGTGATGGCGATCTTCTTGTCGATCAGGCCTTCGCGCTCCATGTCCACGGCCACTTTCAGCGCGGCTTCGGCGGTGCGCTTGCCGGCGCGGGTCTGCAGCATGAACAGCTTGCCTTCCTGCACCGTGAATTCCACGTCCTGCATGTCGCGGTAGTGCTGTTCCAGCTGCTGGCCGATGGCACGCAATTCCTCGTAGGCGCGTGGCATGGCTTCTTCCATGCTGGCCTTGCGGATGCCCAGCCGTTCGCGCACCGCCTTGGAGATCGGCTCGGCGTACGGATGCCCGCCACCACGTCCTCGCCCTGGGCGTTGATCAGGAATTCGCCATAGAGCAGCTTCTCGCCGGTGGCCGGATCGCGGGTGAAGGCGACGCCGGTGGCGCTGGTTTCGCCGCGGTTGCCGAACACCATCGCCTGCACCGTCACCGCCGTGCCCCAGTCCTCGGGGATGTTGTTCAGCCTGCGATAGGTGTTGGCGCGGGGGGAGCGCCAGCTTCCGAACACCGCGCCGATGGCGCCCCACAATTGTTCCTGCACGTCTTCGGGGAACGGTTTGCCCAGTTCCTGCTGCACCCGCGCCTTGTAGAGGCCGGCAATGCGCTTGAGGTCGTCGGCGCTGAGATCGGTGTCGAGCTCCACGCCCTTGGCGTCTTTTTCGTCGTCCAGGATTTCCTCGAAGGCGGCATGGTCCACGCCCAGCACCACGTCGGAATACATCTGGATGAAGCGGCGATAGCTGTCATAGGCAAAGCGTTCGTCGCCGGTCAGCCGGGCCAGGCCTTCGGCGGTGGCGGCGTTCAGGCCCAAGTTGAGCACCGTATCCATCATGCCGGGCATGGAGACCCGCGCGCCCGAGCGCACGGAAAGCAGCAGCGGCTTTTCCGGATCGCCGAAATTGCCCTTGGCCTGGTAGCCGACTTCGCGCAGGGCGATGTCCACCTGTTCCTTCAGCTCCGAAGGATAGTTTTCCTTGTTGGCGTAATAGTAAGTGCAGACTTCGGTGGTGATGGTCAGGCCCGGCGGCACCGGCAGGCCAAGATTGCTCATCTCCGCCAGGTTGGCGCCCTTGCCGCCCAACAGGTTTCGCATCCCGGCTTCACCTTCGGCCTTGCCGTCGCCGAACGCATAGACCCATTTCGACATTATAACCTCGTCATGGCCGGGCAGCGAAGCGCGACCCGGCCACCCATCTTGTTTACGATCAAAGACATCTGCGCAGACATCAGCCTTCTATCCGCGAAAAGTCGGCAACTTGGTGCAGCGCGGCACGTAGCGACGCCAACAGGTTCAAACGGTTCTCGCGCACCTGCTTGTCGTCGGCATTCACCTTCACGCCCTTAAAGAAGGCATCCACTGGAACCCGCAGGGCCGCCATCTGCTGCATTGCAGCAGCGAAATCTTCTTTTTCCAGCGCGGCGGTAATGGCGGCGCGCGCCTGGGCCAGCGCCGTGAACAGTGCCTGCTCGAACGGTTCGGAAAGCTTGGTCTCCAGCACTTCGCTGGTGAAAATCTTGCCTTCCTTCTTTTCCTCGGCCTTGAGGATATTGGCGGCGCGCTTATAGCCGGCCAGCAGGTTGGCGCCGTCATCGGACTTCAGAAAGGCTTGCAGCGCCTCAACCCGTGCCACTAGGCGGACCAGATCATCCTCGTTGCCCAAGCTGAACGCAGCGTCGATCAGATCGTGGCGGACACCCTTTTCTTTCAGCGCGACCTTCAGACGGTCCGCGAAAAACTTCAAGACTTGATCTCTGAGTGATGGCAGCGCGCCAACCATCTCATCAAGCGCAGCGCCAGCACTGGCATTTTGCACCTTCGTCATCAACTGAACCGAGTCTATTTGGCGATGGAGCGCCGGATTTTCTGCCAGCGCCGAAAGTTGCCTTTCAGTTTTTTTATCAATCTCTACTGCTTTCGCGGCCATTACCAAGATCAGTGATCGCGTGATTGGATCAGAGAGACCAAGTCGCAATTTATTGTGAAGAATAATCCTGATAACACCTAGGGCGGCCCTGCGGAGAGCAAAAGGATCTGATGATCCCGTGGGAATTTCTCCCGCATAAAACAAAGCAGCGATTGTATCTGTCTTGTCTGCTATCGCTACAAACGAGCCAATATCAGTGGAGGGTAGGTCATCATTGGGCCCTAGAGGCCGATAATGCTCTCGTATAGCCTCCGCAACACTGGCGTGTGCCCCGTCATGAGCAGCGTAATATCCACCCATAATACCTTGGAGCTCAGGAAATTCGCCAACTACACCGCTGGTCAAATCGGCCTTACATAGCAGCGCAGCCTCGGCGGTCAGTTCAACATCGCCATGTAATACCACCGCAATTCGCTGTGCAATTGCCGCAATGCGCAGTGATCGTTCTGACTGGGTGCCAACTTCTTTATGAAAGACAATACCCGTCAATTTTGAACCCCGATCACGCAAGGATTTCTTGCGGTCCTCGTCCCAGAAGAACTTCGCGTCCGACAGGCGGGCACGCAGCACGCGTTCATTGCCGGCGACGATTTCCTTGCCGCCGTCCTTGGCCACCATGTTGGCGACCAGGGCGAAGCGGTTCGCCATCTTGCCGGGTTTATTTTCTGAAGTTTGGGGCTCGCGCAAGCTGAAATACTTCTGATGCGTGCGCATCGATGTCTGCAGGATCTCGGCCGGCACATCCATGAACTCGTCCTGGATGGTGCCGACATAGACGGTCGGCCATTCCGCCAACCCGCAGACTTCCGCCAGCAGCCCCTCGTCCGGGATCATTTCCAGGCCATGCACGAACGCCGCCTGCTTGACGCCTTCGAAGATGATGGCGGAGCGTTCCTCGGCTTCCAGCACCACATGATTGGCCTTCAGCTTCTGGGCGTAATCGTCGAAGCGCCGGGCCTCGATCTTGCCTTCCGACAGGAAGCGATGGCCGCGGGTGTGCAGGCCGGTCGAAATGCCGGCAAAGCTGAACGGCACCAACTCGCCGTCGAATGTGCACAGAATGGAATGCAGCGGCCGCACCCAGCGCACCGATGAACCCGGCTTCCAGCGCATCGATTTGGGCCAGGGCAGCTTGGCCATCACTTCGGGGATGATCTCGGCCAGCACATGCGGCGTCTCGCGCCCGGCGCGCTCGATCACCGCCATATAGACCTCGCCCTTGGGGGTCTTCTCGACCTTGAGCTGGTCCTTGGTCAGGCTGGTCTTTTTCAAAAAGCCTTCCAGCGCTGCCGGCGGCGCGTCGGTCTTGGGGCCTTTCAGCTCCTCGCGCACGTCGCTTTGCTTGGCGGGCAGCCCGGCAATCGCCAAAGTGAGGCGGCGCGGGCCGGCAAAGGCCTTTATGCCTTCAAACAGGAAGCCGCGATCGGTTAGCGCACCAATCATCAGGCGCTCCAAATCGCGCGCCGCGCCCGCCTGCATGCGGGCGGGGATTTCTTCGCTGAATAGTTCCAACAACAGATCGGGCATCAGCCGAACCTCGGCTTGTATGCGCCCATCGGCGTTTGCAGCCAGGCTTCGCAGCAGGCTTGGGCCAGCGCCCGCACCCGACCGATATAGGCGGCGCGCTCGGTCACGCTGATCACGCCGCGCGCATCCAGCAGGTTGAAGGCGTGGCTGGCCTTGATGCACTGGTCATATGCGGGCAGCGCGAATTTGCGGTTGCCGCTCAAGAGCGCATTGCACTGCTTTTCGGCGTCCTTGAAATGCTGGAACAGGATTTCGGTATCGGCCAGTTCGAAATTATAGGCCGAGAATTCCACTTCGTTCTGGTGGAAGACTTCACCGTAACGAAACTCCTCGTTGAACGCCAGGTCGTAGACGAACTCGACATTCTGGACATACATCGCCAGCCGCTCGAGGCCGTAGGTGATTTCGGCTGAGACCGGATCGCATTCGATGCCGCCCACCTGCTGGAAATAGGTGAACTGGGTGATCTCCATCCCGTCGCACCACACTTCCCAGCCGAGGCCCGCGGCGCCCAGGGTTGGGCTTTCCCAATCGTCTTCGACAAAGCGGATATCGTGCAGGTCGGGATCCAGGCCAATGGCGCGGATGGAGCCGAGATAGAGATCCTGCACATTCTCCGGCGCCGGCTTCAGGATCACCTGATACTGGTAATAGTGCTGCAGCCGGTTGGGGTTCTCGCCATAGCGGCCGTCGGACGGGCGGCGGCTGGGCTGCACAAAGGCGGCCTTCCAGGGACGCGGCCCCAGCGCCCGCAAGGTGGTGGCCGGGTGGAACGTGCCCGCCCCCATCTGGTCGTCATAAGGCTGCAGGATCAGGCAGCCCTGGGCCGCCCAATAGCTTTGCAGGGTCAGAATAAGGTCCTGAAAGGTGCGGGCTTTGGCCACCGATTCTCGCCTGTTGGGAGTGGCCGGAACCTATAGGCGGGCCCCAGACAGGGCAAGCGCGCTACCGCGCCGCAACACCGCATCCGCTTCGGGGGTCCAGGAACCGTCCGCCTGGTGCAAAACCAGCCCCGGCAGCAGGGCAAAGGGCGCGTTGGAACCCTTGCGGGCCTGCACGATCACCCGCTTGGGGGCCTCGCCTGTGCGCGGCGCCAGCGGAAAGGCGCAGAGACCTTTTTGGGGCATCGCGGCCAGGGCCTGGTTCAGCCGGTCGGCGCGCAGGATGGCGGTGAAATAGCCACCCGAAACCGTGCGCTGCAGCCCCAGCGCCAGCCAACCGGCCAACCGCCCGTCATCCATCAGGGCCGCGGCGCGGGCGGCATCCGGCGAGGCATGGCCCTCGCCATGAAAGGGCGGATTGGCGAAGACATGGTCGAAATCACGCTTGAGTTCGGACGGCAGGGCGAAGATGTCGGCGCTGACAAAACGCGCGTTGGCCTTGTTGGACACGGCATTTTCATTCGCCAACGCCGCCAGGCCTGCGTCCCGTTCCACGCCGGTGACGATCACACCCGGCACCCTCGCTTCCAGGCACAGGCCGGCGGCGCCGCTGCCGGCGCCGAGTTCCAACGCGCTGTCGCCATCCCTGGCCGGAACCGCCGCGGCCAGCATCACCGCGTCCAGCCCAGAGCGGAATCCGGTTTCCAACTGCGCCACCTTCACGCGGCCATCGAGAAAGGTCTGGCTCATATGATTGCCCCCTCCCCCTTCGCAGCGCAGGCGCTGCTACGGGCACCTCCCCCGTCTGTGCTTCGCACACGGGGGAGGATCATCACATGGCGTCCGGTACGGCGGCGCGCAAAAGCGTGTCGGCGCGGGCGAAATCCCCGTCCAGCACCATCAGCCGGCGGGGCAGAAAGCCCATGCTGCCGTCCATGACACTGGCATGGGCATCGAATACGACGGATTCGATGCCCTCCTGCGACAGGAGGTTGGCGGCAAAATCCAGCACCACCGGATCGGTGGTCTTCAGCACGGCGCGCATGGCCCGGTTATAGTCAAACCGCGCCTTTCTGTCGCCGCCACTGTTCCATTTCCGCCGCTTGGCGTTGGTCCGAGGGTCCGGTATTCTAGGGGGCAGATGGGCGGGTTAGACCTTAAACAGGTGAAGGCGGCGGACTCCGGCATCTCCCCGGTGGAGCGGCTGCATGCCCTGGTGGCCACCGACATGGCGGCCACCGACAAGCTGATCCATGTCCGCATGACCTCCGGCGTGGCGCTGATCCCGGACCTGGCCAAGCATCTGATCGATTCCGGCGGCAAGCGGTTGCGCCCCATGCTGACCCTGGCGGCGGCACAGGCCGGCGGCTATGCCGGCGACCATCATGTGCGCCTGGCCGCGGCGGTGGAGTTCATCCATACCGCCACGCTTCTGCATGACGATGTGGTGGACGAAAGCGCCCTGCGCCGGGGCAAGGTGTCCGCCAACCTGATGTGGGGCAACAAGCCATCCGTGCTGGTGGGCGACTTCCTGTTCTCCCGTGCTTTCCAGCTGATGGTGGAGACCGACAATCTGGCGGTGCTGGATATCCTGGCCGGCGCCTCGGCGGTGATCGCCGAAGGCGAAGTGATGCAGCTCAAGTCGTCGAACAACCTGTCGGTGACGCAGGAGCATTATTTCAAGGTGGTGTCGGCCAAGACCGCGGCGTTGTTTGCCGCCGCCGCTGAGGCCGGGGCGCTGCTGTCCGGCCAGGGCGATGATTTCGTCTCTGGCATGCGGGCCTATGGCGAGAATCTCGGCATCGCCTTCCAGCTGGTGGACGATGCGCTGGATTATTCCGGGCGCCAGGCGCTCATGGGCAAGACGGTGGGCGACGATTTCCGCGAAGCCAAGATGACCATGCCGATCATTCTGGCTCATGCCCGTGCGGCCGATGGCGATCGCCCATTCTGGAAAAGGGTGATCGAGACCGGCAACCAGACCGAAAGCGACCTGGACCGCGCCATCACCCTGATCGAACAGACCGGGGCGATGCAGGAAACCATGGCCCGGGCGCGCAGCTATGCCGACGTGGCCAAGGCGGCGTTGAAGGTGATGCCGGACAGCGACATCAAACGCGCCCTGGCGGATATCGCGGATTTCTGCGTGGAACGCGCTTATTAAGCGACTTTGTCAGGCGCCCGGCGGCTTCTCGTACTTGAAGCCCTGCTTCTCCAGGAAATCGAACAGGCCGATGGCGAGGCCTTGCGCACCTGCCGCCGGCATGGTCAGCCGCCCCACCACCACGCGGCTCAAGGGCCCCGGCTTTTCGCCATGGTCGGCGCGGATGGATTCCAGGGTGATGGAGATGATGCCGTTGGAGACGAAGAAGCCCGTGGCCCCCGAAGCATAAAGCTCCGGCGCGTTGGGATTGTCCACGAACTGGATGGCGGGAGCGGTTTTGGGTGCGGTGTCCATCGTCGGGTCCTTTGCGCGTTGATTCAGAATCTGGTCGTTTCGGTCAAGTTCACCTTAAAGCCCGTGTGGCGTTGGTCCAATATCCTGGCCCCGCACGTCATGGGCGATACCGATCTGCGGCACGAAGGTGGGCGCCACCCACCAGCCGGGCATCGCCTCTTTGAGAAGACGTGCGGCGCGGGCGCAGCAATCATCATCCGCGAAAATGCCAAAACAGGTGGCGCCACTGCCCGACATGCGGGTCAACAGCGCGCCCGGCAGCGCGGCCATGGCGGCCAGCACCTCGCCGATCACCGGCTGCAGGCCTAAGGCCGGCGCTTCCAGGTCATTGCGGGTGGTTTCGAGGAAGCGCAGCAGGTCGGCGGTGTCGCGGAAGCGGCCGCGCGGCAACGTCATGTCCGCGCCACTGCGGGTCTGGAGCGCGGCAAACACCTCTTTGGTGGGCACCGCCACGCGCGGATTGACCAGCAGCATGGGCAGGCGCGGCATGGAGTCGGGCTGGCGCAGAATCTCGCCGCGTCCTTCCATGAAGCACGGCGTAGAGAGAACGCAGACCGGAATATCGGAGCCCAGCGCCGCGGCGATCTCGCACAGGCCGGAAGAATCCTTGCCGCTGTTCCACAGCGTGTTGAGCCCGCGCAACGCCGCCGCCGCATCGGCCGAGCCGCCACCGATGCCGGAGGCCACGGGCAGGTTCTTGGTCAGAGTCAGCTTTGCGCCTTGCCCACCCAGCGCACGCGCCGCGCGCAGCACCAGATTGTCGCCCTCTCCGTCCAGCCCTTTGACAAAAGGCCCGTCGATGTTCAGCGACAAGTCAGGCGCGGCTTCGATTGCCAAGGCATCACTCAGATCGGTGAACACCGCCAGGCTCTGCAACGGATGAAAGCCATCCTCCCGCTTTGTACCGACATGCAGGAACAGGTTGATTTTGGCGCAGGCGCGTTCGCGGATCACTAGGCCGGCTTTTCGCTCAGGCCCGTCTTCAGCTTGCGCTCGATCGCCATCTTGTCGGTGTCGGTGTCGCTGAATGTGAGCGCATGGTTCCACTGGAAGCGCGCCTCGATACGCCGACCGGCGCGCCACAGCGCATCGCCCAAGTGATCGTTGATGGTGGGATCGCCCGGCACCAGCAGCACCGCCGCTTCCAGCGTCTTGGCGGCGTCGTCATAGCGGCCCAGCTGGAAATAGGCCCAGCCCACGCTGTCCACGATATAGCCGTCATAGGGCCGCAAGGTGCGCGCCTTTTCCAGCATGGTCAGGGCGATGGGGATATTGCGGCCCCGGTCCACCCAGCTATAGCCCAGGTAATTCAGCAGTTCGGGCTGCTCCGGCGACAGTTTCAGCGCCGTCTGGATATCGGCTTCGGATTCATCCAGCCGCTTGAGCTTTTCCTTGGCCATGGCGCGGGCATAGAACATCGGCCAGTCGCGCCGGGCCGGCTGCTTGATGACTTTTTCGGCATGGTTATAGGCATCAACGCTTTCGGCGAATTTCTCGGAGGCGCGATAGGTATCGCCCAGCGCCACCCAGCTTTCGGAGTCATCGGGATTAGCCGCCACCAGCTTCTTCAGGCCGGCGATGGCGTCGTCATTCTTGCCCAGCCGCTGCAGGTCCAGCGACGCCTGCACCTGGGCCATGCGCCAATAGGGCGATGACGGCTCGATGCCGCGATAGATGGCGATGGCGCTGTCATATTTGCGCAAGGTTTCGAAGCGGTCGGCCAGCAGCACCTGCGCCAGGCCCAGGTCGGAGCGCAGATACAGCGCCATGCGCAGATAAAGGATCGAGACTTCCGAACTTTGCGCATCGGTCAGCGAGGCGGCGATGCCGAACAGGGCTTCGGCGGCGCCGTCGGCAGGCGAACGGATCATGCCTTCGGGCTTTTCGCCGGCGGCGATGCGCGCCAGGCCCGGGCGGGTGACGCTGGCGAGCCCGCCTTCGGTGATGTGAGATTGGTACAGCTTGGTGGCGTCCTCGCTCCGCCCCTGCCGCTCCAGGAAGCGGCCATAGGCTTCCAGCACCCGCGGCGTCGGCGCGGTCGAGCCCAGCGCCTTCTTGTAAGCGGCATCGGCGGCGCTGGCGTTGTTGAGATAGTCCTGCAGCAAGGCGGTGTGAAAGGCCGCCATGCTCTCGGCGCCCTTCTGCTCCATCAGGGACTGAAGGTCCTTTTGCATGCCCGCAGTGTCGCGTTCGGCGGCGGCGGCCCAGGCATCGAACAAGGCCAGGGTCAGGGCCGTGAAGGGGCCCTTGGCCGAAGCCGACAATTGCTTGCGCACTTCGGGATAGTCTTTGTGCTTGAAGCCGATCACCGCCAGCGCCAGGCGCGCGGCGCGATCGTCGGGCGTGGCCGTGATCACGGCCTGGGCATATTTGCCCGCCGCGTCGAAATCGCCCGAGGTGGTGGAATAGAAAAAGGACAGCGCCAGCAGCGAGGGATTGGCCGGGTCGCTGGACAGCGACTGGCCGTAATAGCGGGCGGCCTGCGGCAGGTCATGCTCGCCGGCAGCGAAGCGCGCCGACAGATAGGTCGAGAAGGCCTGCGAATTCTTGTCGGATTCCGCCTGGACGGACGGTGCCTGCTGGGCGGCGCAGCCGCTGAGCAGCAAGGCGATCAAAGGAACAATACGGCGCATGCGTCTCCTACATATTCGCGTAATTGGGTCCGCCGCCGCCTTCGGGGGTGACCCAGGTGATGTTCTGCGACGGATCCTTGATGTCGCAGGTTTTGCAATGCACGCAGTTCTGGGCGTTGATCTGGAACCGGGGTCCGGAACTTATTTCATGGCCTACCGCTTCGCTACTTGAGGCCGGGCCTCCTACCACTTCGTAAACGCCCGCCGGGCAGTAGCGCTGCGCCGGCTCGGCATAATCGGGCAAATTGACCGAAATGGGAATGGCCGGATCCGTCAGTACCAGATGCACCGGCTGGTCTTCTTCATGGTTGGTGCTGGACAGGAACACGCTGGACAGCCGGTCGAAGGTTAAACGTCCGTCAGGCTTGGGATAGGCGATCCGGGGACAGTCGGCGGCCTTGTTCAGGGTGGCGAAATCCGGTTCCCCATGGCCCAGGGTTCCGAACAGGGAAAAGCCGAACAGCTGGTTGGTCCAGAGGTCCAGGCCGATGAAGGGCAGCGCCAGCACCGTGCCCAGCCGCGACCACAGCGGCTTGGCATTGCGCACCAGCTTCAGGTCCTTGGCAACCCAGCTTTTGGCATAGGCGGCGTCATAGTCCGTCAGCCGATCATGCGTCCTGCCCGCCTTCAGCGCGGCAGCGCAGGCTTCGGCCGCCAGCATGCCGGTCTTCATGGCGTTGTGGCTGCCTTTGATACGCGGCAGGTTGACGAAACCGGCGCTGCAGCCGATCAGCGCCCCGCCGGGAAAAGACAGTTGCGGCACCGATTGCGCGCCGCCCTCGGTGATGGCGCGGGCGCCGTAGCCGATGCGCCTGCCTCCATCCAGCATTTTGGCGATAGCCGGATGGGTCTTGGCGCGCTGGAATTCGCCGAATGGGTCCAGCCAGGGGTTCTTGTAGTTGAGATGCACCACGAACCCGACGGAGCAAAGATTGTCGCCCCAGTGGTAAACGAACAGCCCGCCGCCGGTTTGATTGTCCAGCGGCCAGCCCATGCCATGCAGCACCATGCCCTTTTTGTGCTGGCCGGCGGGCAGCTCCCACAATTCCTTCAAACCGATGCCGAACTTCTGCGGCTCGCAATTGTTGTGCAGGTCGAATTTCGCGCCAAGCTGTTTTGACAGCGAGCCGCGCGCGCCTTCGGCAAACAAGGTGTACTTGCCCCGCAACTCCATGCCCGGCGTGTAGCTGTCCTTGTGCCGGCCGTCCTTGGCCACGCCCAGATCGCCGGTGATGACGCCCTTCACCGCGCCATCCTCGAGGATCAGGTCATGCGCCGGAAAGCCGGGATAGATTTCCACCCTCAGGGCTTCCGCCTGCTGGCCCAGCCATTTGCAGAGATTGGAAAGACTGACGATGAAATTGCCGCGATTGCTCATCAGCGGCGGAAACAGAAAGTGCGGGATGGTGATCGCAGCTGTGCTGGTGAAGAAACAGAAGCGGTCATCGGTGACCGCCGTCTCCAGCGGCGCGCCCTTTTCCTTCCAGTCCGGGATCAGCTCGGTCAGTGCCCTGGGATCGATCACCGCGCCCGACAGGATGTGCGCCCCGATCTCGGAGCCTTTTTCGAGCACGCAGACGCTGGTCTCGGGCGAAAGCTGCTTCAATCGGATCGCCGCAGCCAGCCCGGCGGGCCCACCGCCCACGATGACGACGTCATAGTCCATACTTTCGCGGGCAGGAATTTCAGGGTCGGCCATGAATCGCCTTGTTATTGGCTTCTTTTCTAACTGGCCTGACCGCTCCCCGAAAGCCTAAGATCAGGCGATGAGCGATACGCTTTCGACCTTGAACTGGCTGGTGGAAGCCGGCGCCGATGAAGCGGTGGCCGAGGAACCGGTGAACCGGCTGACGGCCAAGTCGGCGGTGCAACCGCTGCAGGCGCCTCCGCCAGCATCTGTGCCGCGCCCAATGGCCCCCGCCCGCGCGCCTGCGCCTGTTGTCGAAGGCGATGCCATCGGCGGCGCCATGGCGGCTGCCGCCTCGGCTATGAGCCTTGCGGAACTCCAGGCAGCGCTGGAGGCGTTTGACGGCTGCGCCCTCAAGCGCACCGCCACCAACACCGTGTTCGCCGATGGCGTGGCTTCGGGGCGCATCCTGCTGATCGGGGAAGCGCCCGGCCGGGACGAAGATCGGGTCGGCAAGCCGTTCGTCGGCCGCGCCGGGCACTTGCTGGACAAGATGCTGGCCAGCATCGGTCTGGACCGCAGGACCAACGCCTATATCACCAATGTCATCAACTGGCGGCCGCCGGACAATCGCGATCCCACGCCGGAGGAAGCGGCCGCCTGCCTGCCCTTCCTGCGCCGTCACATCGAGCTGGCCGATCCGGAAATCATCATCCTGCTCGGCGCGGTGGCGGCGCGGCATGTGGTGGGAATTTCCGACGGCATCATGAAGCTGCGCGGCCGCTGGCTGGAATATCGCGTCGGGATGCGCATGGTGCCGCTGATGCCGACCTTGCATCCGGCTTATTTGCTGCGCCAGCCGGCGCACAAGAAGCTGGCCTGGCGCGACCTGCAGGCGGTGCGGGACAAAATGCAGGCGCTCGGGTTGCCCGCTGCGGCGACGCAGTCTAACTAGGGCCTTCGCTGCTTCGAAGGCTTTCGACCATTCTCAAATTCGCGCTACTGACTTGCTTGCTGCTGGCCGCCGCACCCGCGCTCGCGCAACCTGCCGTGCGGCTGACACCACCTGCGCCCGCGCCGGTCTCGGGTCCCGCTGCGCCGGCCATCCTCAGCCCCGACGACGTGGCGCTGTATAAAGAGATCATGGCGGCGGAGCGTGACGCCAAATATGTCCGCGCCAAGAGCCTCACCGCCAAGCTGACCGACACGTCGTTGCTCGGTTATGTCGAGGCGCAGCATTTTCTCTCCGCCTCGCCCAAAAGCGTAACCATCGAAGCTTTGGTGGCGTGGTTGACGCAATATCGTGAGTTGCCGGTGGCCGACCGCATCTATCGGCTGGCGGTGGCGCATTCGACCAGGAAAATACGCCGCCACCGCAAGACCATCACCGTGGCGGTGGTGACCAACATCCCCGCGCCCGTCGGCGTCGGCCGCCGCACCGGCGGATATGAAGACCAGGAATTGCCCGAACCGGTGCCCGCCGCGGACACCGCCCGCGCCGTGATGCCTGGCATCCTGGCCGCCATCAAGGCGGGCAATCCCGACGAAGCGCTCACGCTGATGCAATCGGTGCAGGCCGGCGCGACGCCGTCCGACGCCGCGGTGATGGCGCATCGCATCGCCGCCTCCTACCGCGCCGAGGGGCGCGATGCCGATGCCTACAAGCTGGCGACCTCCGTGCCCACCGGCGGCATGCCCCAGCTGCAATGGGATGCGGGCTTTGCCGCCTACCGGCTGGGCGACTGGGCCAACGCCGAAGCCTATCTGGAAGAGCTGGCGGAAAATGCCGACGGCCAGCCATCCTTGCGCGCCCAGGGCGCCTTCTGGGCGGCGCGCGCCCACATGCAGTCCGGCGATCCCTTGAAGGTCGTGACGTTGCTGAATTTCGCCGCCGGCAAGGAGCCCAGCTTCTACGGCCTGATCGCCGAGCGCATGCTGGGCATCGATACCCAGACCGGCTTTGCCGACGCCATTCTCAACCAGGATGATTTCCGCGACCTGATGGCGGTGCCGGCGGCGCGACGCGCCGTGGCGCTGTGGCAGATCGGCGAGACCGAATTCATCGGCCCCGAACTCAACCGCGCCTTTGTGAACAATAACGAGCGGCTGGATCCCGGCATGGCGGCGCTGGCACGGGCTATCGGCGTGCCCAATGTCGAGTTGCGTGCCAGCGAGGCCAGCGCGGCGCGCGGCATCATGCTGACCGGCCTGTTCCCGGTGCCGCCCTACAAGCCCGATGGCGGCTATCGTATCGACTCCTCGCTGGTGCTGGCCTTTGCCCGAATCGAGAGCCGCTTCCAGACCCAGGCCACTTCGCCGGTGGGCGCGCGCGGGCTGATGCAGGTAATGCCCGCCACCGCCGCCACCTTGGGCGTCACCGATCCCGACACGCTGTATGATCCGGGCACCGCGCTGTCAGTGGGCCAGCGCTATATTGAATTGCTGCTCGGCCGGCTGGACGGCAATCTTTTGGAATTGGGCGGCGCCTATAATGCCGGGCCATTGGCGGTGGGCCGCTGGCGGACCACCAAGGCGGGCGGCAACGATCCTCTGCTGTTCGTGGAAAGCATTCCGGTGGCCGAGACGCGCTCTTATGTGAAGCGGCTGATGGCCTATCACTGGCTGTATCGCCGCCGCTTCGGCCAGGACGCCAACTCTTTGCAGGAAACCGCCAGCGGCGCCTGGCCGGTCTATCGTCCGGCGCAAGGCACAACCGCGGCGACCGCCACGGGCCTCAGGACAAGCTCACCGAACTAAAGGTGTGCCAGCAGCCGGGACGGCACCCGCAGCGCATGCAGCAGGATCAGCGCAAAGCCGCGCAGCGCGCTCTTGGGCGGACGCGAGATATTTACGGCGCGTGACCTCAACGACACCAGCCGGCGGCGGCCGATGCGGCGGGCGATATCGGCGTCTTCCATGTCGGCCAACGCGCGATAGCCGCCGATCTTCAGGTAGAGGCGCTTGGGGATCAGCAATCCCTGGTCGCCATAGGGCAGCGCGAACAGCGCGGTGCGCAGGGCCGCCTTGGCTTCGGCGCGGCGAGCCTCGCCGGAAAAATCCTCGAGCGCGAAGCGGAAGGCGGCGGCGCGCGGCCGTTCCATCACCGCCTGGTCGAGGAAGGACTCCGCCTCCACTTCCCAACCCGGCTCCAACGCGGTTTCCGGATGCAGGAACAACAGCCAGTCGCTTTTCGCCGTCGCCGCGCCATCGGCAAGCTGGGCGCCCCGGCCCTTGCGGGCGTGAACGATATGCGCACCGGCGGCGTCGGCGATCTCCAGGGTCGCGTCGCCGGAGCCGGCATCGCTGACGATCACCTCGCGCACCACCCCGCGCACCGCCGCTGTGATCAGGCTGTCGAAACAGCGCGGCAGCAGGCGTTCGGCATTGCAGGTCGGGATGATGACGCTGATCATGCCCCATCATGGCC
>JACCXK010000013.1 GCA_013697055.1 Alphaproteobacteria bacterium | reverse complement strand
ATCCAGTACGCGTAGCGCCATTAAAAAGATGGATGGCCGGGTCAAGCCCGGCCATGACAAGTTTGGGTTAGTTGGACTTGTCCAACGCCTTCAAAATCGCATCCGTCATCGCTGTGGTGCCAACCTTGGTCATGCCCGGCTGCATGATATCCCCAGTGCGGAAGCCATCGGCCAGCACCTGATCGACCGCCTTTTCCAGCCGCGCCGCCTCATCCTTCATGCCGAAGGAATAGCGCAGGCACATGGCAAAGGAGAGGATGGAGGCGATGGGATTGGCCAGACCCTGGCCGGCGATATCGGGCGCCGAGCCATGGATCGGCTCGTACAGCGCCGACGGCAGGCCATTGGCCTTCTTGTCGCCCAGGGACGCCGACGGCAGCATGCCGATGGAACCGGTCAACTGCGCCGCTTCGTCCGACAGCACGTCGCCGAACAAATTGTCGGTGACCAGCACGTCGAACTGCTTGGGATTGCGCACCAGCTGCATGGCGGCGTTGTCGGCCAGAATATGGTGCAGCTCGACATCGGCATAGTCGAGCTTGTGCAGGGCGGTGATGACTTCCTTCCACAGCACGCCGGTGACCATCACATTGGACTTTTCGGCGCTGTGCACCTTGTTGCCGCGCAGCCGCGCCATGTCGAAGGCGACGCGGCAGACCCGCTCGATTTCGCTGGTGGTATAGACGCCGGTATCCACGGCGCGCTTCTGGCCGTCGGCCAGGGTGGTGGTTTCCTTGGGCTCGCCGAAATAGACGCCACCCATCAGCTCGCGCACGATCAGGATGTCGAGACCCGCCACGATCTCGGGCTTGAGGGTCGAGGCATCCTTCAGGGCATCGAAGCACAGTGCCGGGCGCAGGTTGGCGTAAACGCCCATATCCTTGCGCACCCGCAGCAGACCGCGCTCGGCGCGCTTCTCGAACGGCAGGCCGTCCCACTTGGGACCGCCCACCGAACCCATCAGCACCGCATCGGCGGCGATGGCCTTCACGAAGGTTTCATCCGGATCGGGGCGGCCGGTGGCGTCAATCGCAGCGCCGCCCAGCAGCGCTTCCTCGGTCTTGTAGGGCAGGCCCTTCTGGCCATACCAGCCGACCACGCGCATGGTGGCATCAAGGACTTCCGGACCGATGCCGTCACCCGGCAGCAGGAGCAGCTTGTATTCGTTCATGGGGATTTTCCTAAAGCGACTGGCCTAGAGCCAGGGCTGCTGGTTCTTTTCAAAAGCGTCGATCTTTTCACCGGCGCGCAGGGTCAGCGCGATATCGTCCCAGCCATTCAGCAGCACCTGGCGGCGGAAGGGATCGACCTCGAACTTGATCATGCCGCCGTCGGGGCCGCGGATTTCCAGCTTCTCCAGATCGATGGAGATCACGGCATTGGCGCCGCGCTCCGCATCGTCCATCAGCTTGTCGACCTGCTCCTGCGGCAGCTTGATCGGCAGGATGCCGTTCTTGAAGCAGTTGCCATAGAAGATGTCAGCGAAGCTGGGTGCGATGACGCAGCGGATGCCAAAATCCAGCAGCGCCCAGGGCGCATGTTCGCGGCTGGAGCCGCAGCCGAAATTGTCGCCCGCCACCAGGATCTTGGCCTTGCGATAGGCCGGCTTGTTCAGCACGAAATCCGGTTTCTCGCTGCCGTCGGGATTGAAGCGCATCTCGTCGAACAGCGCCTTGCCGAGGCCCGTGCGCTGGATGGTCTTCAAATATTGCTTGGGAATGATCATGTCGGTGTCGACATTGATCATGTTCAGGGGGGCGGCGACGCCCTCGAGCTTTTTAAATGGTTCCATGGGGCCGGGACCTTACTCATTTTACCGCAAAAGTGAACCACCCCGTTTTGCGGCCGGAAACGCCACAAAATTGGGACCTAGACCACCGGACTGGTGCCGTCGGGCACAAGTTTGCGCCCGGCATCGATCTGGGTGAACAGGATGGCGCCGATCAGCGACAGGACCGAAACGGCATAGAAGGCGGAATTCCAGCCCCAGGCCGTGACGATGAATACCGTCACCGTGGCCATCAGGGCGCCGCCGATATTGCCGGCGGTATTCATCACCGCCGAGCAGGAGCCGGCGAAATTGCCGCCGATGTCCAGGGTCACGGCCCAGGCATTGCCCACCACCAGTTCCAGGCCAAATACCGTCAACCCGAAAAGGCCGGCGCTGAGATAGCGGTCCGGTTCCAGCACCGCCAGCGGGCAGCAGACCGCCGCGATCAGGAAGCCCACGATCGCCACGCTCTGGCGGGCGAACTTGATGCGTCCGGTGCGGTGAATGATCATGTCGGAGAACAGGCCGCCGCAAATGTCGCCCACCACGCCGGCCGCCAGCGGCAAGCTGGCGAAGAAGCCCATTTCCTTCAGCGAATAACCGCGCGCCGCATCCAGATATTTCGGGTAATAGGCGATGAACATGTTCAGCGCATAGCCGTAGCAGAAATACATTCCCGCCACGGTCCACATCTGCCGCGACGCCAGGATGAGTTTCCATGGGATCGGCGGACGGCCCTTGGGATTTCCCAACGCGGCAACGATCTTCTCGCGCTCGGCGGCGTTGACGCTGGAATGCTCGCTGGGCACGTCGCGATAGAACCAATACCACACCGCCGCCCAGACGATGCCGATCAGGCCGAACAGGAAGAAGGGCGCGTGCCAGCTATAGGAGGCGATCAGGGTAGCGACCAGAAACGGCGTCAACGCCCCGGCCAGACGCGAACCGGCATGGGTGGTGCCTTGGGC
>JACCXK010000009.1 GCA_013697055.1 Alphaproteobacteria bacterium | reverse complement strand
AGCGGATGGTCGCCGCGCGAAATGCGCGGCTAGATGCAGGTTTTGCGTTTTAATGCCGGAAAATGGTATTTCCCCGGCCATGTCAGCACTGCCCATCGACCTGGAAGCCTTCGGCGCCGCGACCGTCACGCGCGAACCGTTTGCGTTTGCGATGGTGCCGCGCTTTGTCAGGCCCGAAGCGATGGCGGCGATCAATGCGGATTTCCCGCTGGTGTCCCATCCCGGCTCCTTTCCCCTGCCCACCCTGAAGTACGGCCCGGCCTTTGCGCGGTTCATGGACGCGATCCAAGGGCCGGAATTCACCCGCGCCGTGGAGAAGAAGCTGGGCGTGGATTTGAAGGGCCGGCCCACCATGGTCACGGCGCGCGGCGTATCGGCGGCGCGGGACGGGCAGATCCACACGGATTCCCGCACCAAGGTGATCACGGTGCTGATCTACATGAACAATGCCTGGGAAGCGAAGACCGGGCGCCTGCGCCTGTTGCGCGGCCCGGATGATCTGGAAGATGTGATCGCCGAAGTGCCGCCGGACGAAGGCACCCTGCTGGTGTTCAAGAACGAACCCAACGCCTGGCACGGCTTCCATGCCTTTGAAGGCCCGCGCCGGGTGGTCCAGCTCAATTGGGTGACGGACATGGGCGTGGTGCGTCGCGAACAATTCCGTCATCGGGTGAGCGCGTTTTTTAAACGACTGCGCGGGAAGTCCGCGCCGGAGCGGATGTAAAACACTTCTCCATGGCCGGCCTTGAGCCGGCCATCCAGAGTCATAGACACAGCTGGTTGCCCTGGATGCCGCGGGTCAAGCCCGCCCATGGTGATTAAAGATAATCATGCCACTGTCCGCGCCCGTCGCGGATGCGGTGGCCGGTGGCGGTCTTTTCCACGTTGGCCGATTCCAGCAGTACCTTGCCGAAGCCGCCGGGGATATCGAGTATATAGGTCGGCATCGCCAACCCCGAAATCTGCGCACGCAACTCGCGCACCAGCGCCAATCCGTCTTCGATCCCAATGCGAAAATGCGAAGTGCCCCGCGCCAGGTCTGGATGGTGCAGGTAATAGGGCTTGACGCGGTTCTCGGCGAAAGCGCGCATCAACGCGGCCAAGGTCTCGACTTTGTCGTTGACGCCTTTCAGCAGCACAGACTGGCTGACCAGCGCGATGCCACCCTCCACCAGCCGCGCGATGGCGGCGCGGGCATCGGGCGAGAATTCCCGGACATGATTGGCATGTACCGCCACCCAGGTGGTGGCGCCGGGGGCATGCAGTGCCGCCACCAATTCGTCGGTGACGCGCTCCGGATCCACCATCGGCACCCTGGTATGCCAGCGGATGATTTTGACATGGGGGATGGCGGCCAGGCGCTCTGTGATCTCAGCCACCCGGCGCGGGCTGAGAATAAAGGGGTCACCGCCGGTGAGGATCACTTCCCAGATTTCCGCATGGCCGGCGATATAGGCGAGCACCGCCTCGAAATCGTCTTTCGACAGCGTGTTGTCTTTCCCGGGCCCGATCATCTCGCGCCGGAAACAGAAGCGGCAATAGACCGGACAGGCCGCCACCACCTTGAACAGCACACGGTCGGGATGGCGATGCACGATGCCGGGCACCGGAGAATGGTCGGCATCGCCGATGGGATCGGCCAGTTCTTCCGGCAAGGTATTCAGTTCTTCCAGGCTCGGCAGGAACTGGCGCGCGATGGGATCAGCTGCGTCCCCCGGATCCACCAGCGACAACAGCAGCGGCGAGACCGCCACCGCATATTTGCGCGCGACCTGTTCAATATTTTGCGCGATTTGTCCACTCTCTGCGATCGCTCCCAAATCGCGCGGGGAGAGGCTCATCGCTTCTTCGCCTTGAAGCTGGGCAGGAACACCGCCAGCAATCCGATGGCCGGCAGGTAAGCGCACACCATGTAGACATAGGTGATGGAGGTGTGATCGGCCAGCGCCCCCAGCACCGCGGCGCCAATGCCGCTGAGCCCGAAGGACAGGCCGAAAAACAGGCCGGAGATCATGCCCACCCGGCCGGGCAGCAATTCCTGGGCATAGACCACGATGGCGGGAAACGCCGACGCCAGCACCATGCCGATGATCACCGACAGGATGCCGGTCCAGAACAGGTTGGCGTAGGGCAACAGCAGAGTGAAAGGCAGCGCACCCAGGATGGAAAACCAGATCACATATTTGCGCCCGATCTTGTCGCCCAGCGCGCCTCCCGACAAAGTGCCCACCGCCACCGCGCCCAGGAAGAAGAACAGGTGGATCTGGGCGGACTGCACCGACAGGCCGAATTTGTGAATCAGATAGAAAGTGTAATAGCTGCCGATACTGGTGATATAGACGAATTTGGAAAACACCATCGCCAGCAACACCACCAACGACCAGAAAATTCTTTTTCCAGAAAGGCTGGAATGGCGCTCGCCATGATGCTGCTTGATGCGCGCCAGGCCGTGATGCTTGTACCAAGTGCCGACATTGAACAGGATGATGATCGCCAGCAGCGCCAGCCCGGCATACCAGGCGATGGAGCGTTGGCCATAAGTGGCGACCAGGAATGCGGCGGACAAGGGGCCCAGGGCGGTGCCGATATTGCCGCCCACCTGGAACAGCGATTGCGCCAGACCATAACGCCCGCCCGACGCCATGCGCGCCACCCGGCTGGATTCAGGGTGAAACACCGAAGAGCCCACGCCCACCAGCATGGCGGCGACCAGCACCACCGGATAGCTGCCGGCGATGGACAGCAGCACCAGCCCGACCAGCGTGGACACCATGCCCGCCGCCAGCGAATAGGGCCTGGGCTTGATGTCGGACACATAGCCCACCGCCGGCTGCAGCAGGGAGGCGGTGAATTGCGATGCCAGGGTGATCAGCCCGATCTGGGCGAAGCTGAGATGAAACTGCTGCTGCAGGGTCGGATAGATGGCCGGCAGCACCGCCTGCATCATGTCGTTGAGCATATGGCTCAAGCCGATGCCCAGCAGCACGATGAAGCTGGTGCTGTGGATTTTGCTGGCGGTCGTGTCGGTCATGGCGCGCGGAGACTACCTTTCGGCGGGCTTTTCGCCACCCCAAATCTGGAATGACGGCCATGCTGCATCACGGCAAAGGCGTCCATAAAACCGCGTCTATGTTCGGTGCGCCGGTGGCCAGCATCACCAGCCGATCAAAGCCCAGCGCCACGC
>JACCXK010000203.1 GCA_013697055.1 Alphaproteobacteria bacterium | reverse complement strand
GATTCTTGGCGTCGCCCATGGCCGACACCGACACGTCGATGCGGCTGCCGGGGGCGGAGAAGGCGGGCAGGCTGGCGGTCACCATCACGGCGGCGACGTTCTTGGTCTGCATCACCTGGCCGCGGGTGTTGGTGCCCAGGCGCTCGAGCATGGTCTGGATGCTCTGCTGGGTGAAAGGCGCGTTCTTGAGGGAGTCGCCGGTGCCGTTCAGGCCGACCACCAGGCCATAGCCGACCAGCATGTTGTCGCGGATGCCTTGCACCTCGACCAGGTCCTTGACCCGGGAGAACGCAAAAGCGGGGGAGGCGGCCAAAGCGGCTCCCACGATCAGGGCGGCAATACGGAGGTTATAAGGTGCGCGCATATCCGGGCTTCTGCCTTTGTTGGTCGCGCATGTCTTTGCCAGTTTCATGCCGAACGGGGCACGAAATTGTTTCAGCAAAATCAATGGCTTGAACACTGTTCGGCATGACCAAACCGGGTCGTCGGCAAGTCTTGCCCGGTCCTAAGCTGCCGCCGGGGCGTGATCGGTCCCCTTGGTGCCGATCATCAGGGCGAGGAAGGCAGCCACCACCGCCACAAAGCCGGCGATGACAAAAGAATCGAGATAGGACCCTGTGGCGGTGCGCGAGGCGCCCGCGAAGAAGGCGGCGCTGGCGGCTCCGATCTGGTGACTGGCCGAGATCCAGCCGAACAGGATAGGCGCCTTTTTGGTGCCGAACACCTTGTTGGCGATGGCCAGGGTGGGCGGCACGGTGGCAATCCAGTCCAGGCCATAGAACACCGCGAACAGCGACAGGCCGTAGAAAGTGAAATTGGCGAAGGGCAGGTAGATCAGCGACAGCCCACGCAAGCCGTAATAGGCGAACAGCAATTTGCGGGGATCGATGCGGTCGGTCAGCCAGCCCGATGCGGTTGTGCCGACCAGGTCGAACAGTCCCATGATGGCGAGCAATCCGCCTGCCGCCACCGCTTCCATGCCGTGATCGTGGCACAGCGCGATCATGTGGGTGCCCACCAACCCGTTGGTGGTGAAGCCGCAGACAAAGAAGGTGGCCGCCAACAGCCAGAAGGGGCGCGACTTCACCCCTTCGCCCAGCGCGCTGAACGCCACTTTCAAGGGGTTCTTGCGCTCGCGGATTTCCGGCGGATGATCGGGATCGGCGCCGAACGGCACATGGCCCACATCCGCCGGCCATTCCGGCAACAGGAAAAACACCAGCGGGATCAGCAACGCCATGGCGGCAGCGACGCAGATCACCACCGGCCGCCAGCCATGATCCTGGGCGATGGCTGACAGCACGGGGATAAAGACAAGCGTGCCGGTGGAGGTGGAAGCGGCGAACAATCCCATCACCAGTCCGCGATTGGTGACAAACCAGCGATTGACGATGGTGGCCGACAGCACGTTGGTGATGCAGCCCGAAGCGATGCCGGAAAACACGCCCCAGCTCAGCACCAGCTGCCAGCTCTGGGTCATGAACAGGCTGGCGGCCGACGACAGTCCCATCAGCGCCAGCGCCACGATCATGGTGGCGCGAATGCCGAAGCGCTGCATGGCGGCGGCGGCAAATGGACCGGTGAGGCCGAACAGGAAGATGCCGCAGGCCGCGGCAAAGCTGATGGTCTGGCGCGACCAGCCGAAGGCCTGCTCCCAGGGCACCATCAGCACGCCGGGGGTCGAGCGCAGCCCGGCAGCCGCCAGCAGCGCCACGAAGATGATGGCGACCACGGCCAGGGCGTAATGGCGCCCAAGGAAGCTGCGCTGCATAATTCCTTTATAAGTCAAAATGGGCGATGTGCTATGCGGCGGGGCGCATGGCGGCCTTGCTTCCCATCTTGCTCTGACGGTATGGGAAGCCCTATTTTCCACCACATGTCAGAACTGCCCGGTCCCCCTATTCCGACCTTCGTCGTTTGGGAAAATGCCTTCACGCCGGACGAGCTGGACAAGCTCATCGCCTTTGGCGACGGGCTGGCGGCGGACACCGCCACCCTGAAATCCGCCGACTCGGACGGTGCGATACGCCTGGACATCCGCGTCACCCAGACTGCCTGGATGCCGCCATCGGAGCAAAGCAAATGGATCTATGACCGCGTCCAGCGCGTCGCCCGCAACCTGAATGACAAGTCCTATGAGTTCGACCTGCGCGGCTTTTCCGAGAATTTCCAGTACACCATCTATCACGGCACCGAAGGCGGCCATTATGACTGGCATGTCGATCACGGCCCGTTGAAGCAGCAGCGCAAGTTTTCCATTTCGGTGCAACTCAGCGATGCGTCGGACTATGAGGGCTGCGACCTGGAATTCCACGCCGGCAACAAGATCGAAACCGCTCCGCGTACGCGGGGCGCGGTGATCGCGTTCCCCTCTTATGTCCTGCATCGCGTCACGCCCTGCACCAGGGGCACGCGCAAGGCGCTGGTGGCATGGACGACGGGCCCCAAACTCAGATGAGCGCGATCAAAACCTCACCCGTCGTGATCGGCGGCTACAAGGTGGTGGTGTGGAAGGATGTTTTCACGCCCGCCGAACTGGACAGGATCGTTGCTCTGGGTGACGGGCTGGCGCCGATGCGCGCCCAGCTCGAATATGGCAAGGACGCCGCCAATCATGTGCGCATCACCCGCGTTGCCTGGATAGATCCCGGTCCTGACATCAATTGGCTCTACGCACGGCTGGAAGAAGTGATTTTGCGGATAAACCAGGACATCTTCCATTATGAGCTGTATGGGCTCGAGCCGGGGCTGCAATACACCGTCTATGAATCCTCCGAGAGCGGTCATTACAACTGGCATGTGGACGCGGGCCAGCACAATCCGGAACCGCGCAAGATTTCGCTCAGCCTGCAGCTTTCCGATCCGGCCGATTACCAGGGCGGCCGTCTGGTGCTGGAAGCGGGCGACGGCGCCTATGTGGCGGAAGCCGCCCGGGGCGCCATTATCGCCTTCCCGTCCTATGTGTTGCACCGGGTGACGCCCACCGAATCGGGCGTGCGCAAGTCGCTGGTGCTCTGGGTCGCGGGGCCGGAATTTCGCTGATCCGATAGACAGTTGGCCGGCAGCTTCCTATCTTCCACACATTGCTTTGTTTTGCAGGATCCTTCATGCCCACCACGCTGCTTTGCATTCTGGATGGCTGGGGCTGGCGGCCGGGTCCCGCGCCCGACAATGCCATCGCCGCGGCGCGCACGCCCAATTATACGCGCCTGTTGGCGGAATGCCCGCATGCGCTGCTGGCGACCTCCGGCGGCGCGGTGGGATTGCCACGCGGCCAGATGGGTAATTCCGAAGTCGGGCATATGAATATCGGCTCAGGGAGGGTGGTGGCGCAGGACCTGCCGCGCATCGATGTGGCCATCGAGGATGGCTCGCTGGCGCGCCGTCCGGTGCTGCTGGCGCTTATCGACAAGGCGAAGACTGCCAAACGCGCCGTGCATGTCATGGGCCTGATGTCGCCGGGAGGCGTGCATTCCCACCAGGATCACATCGCCGCCCTGGTCAAGATCGTCAGCGCCGCTGGGGTTCCGGTGTTTGTGCATGCCTTCCTGGATGGCCGCGACACCCCGCCCAAAAGCGCGCGGGATTTCGTTGCCAAATTCCTCGGCGATATCCGGGGCCTTGCCGGGGTGCGGCTGGCGAGCCTGTCGGGCCGCTATTACGCCATGGACCGCGATAAGCGCTGGGACCGGGTGCAGCAATGTTACGATGCGATCGTGAATGTCTCGGCGCGGCGCTTTGATGATGCCGCCACGGCGATCGCGGCGTCGTACGAAGCCAATCTCACCGACGAGTTCGTGCTGCCTTGCGTGCTGGGCGATTATGCCGGGGTGGAAGACGGCGATGTGCTGTTGTTTGCCAACTTCCGCGCCGACCGGGCGCGGGAGATTTCCGCCGCCCTGCTGGACAAGGGCTTTGACGGTTTTGCGCGCAGCCGCGTTGCCGCCTTCGGCGCGGCGGCAGGTCTTACCGAATATTCCGAGGCGTTGAAGCCGTTGATGGGCGCGGTGTTCCCGCCCGAAGACGTGCGCGAGACATTGGGCGAGGTGATCGCCGAACATCACCTGAAACAGCTGCGCATCGCCGAAACCGAGAAATACGCCCATGTCACCTTCTTCCTGAATGGCGGGCGCGAGGATGTGTTCGACGGCGAGGACCGCATTCTGGTGCCCAGCCCCAAGGTCGCGACCTACGACCACAAGCCGGAAATGAGCGCCTATCAGGTGACCGACAGACTGGAAGAAGCGATCCTGTCAAACAAATACGACCTGATCGTCTGCAACTATGCCAATCCCGACATGGTGGGCCATACCGGCATCATGAGCGCCGCCATCAAGGCGGTGGACACGATTGACGAATGCCTGGGGCGCTTGCGCACGGCGCTGGAAAAGGTGGGCGGCATGATGCTGCTGACCGCCGATCACGGCAATATCGAGATGATGGAAGACCCGCACACCCATGAGCCCTATACCGCGCACACCACATTGGATGTGCCGGTGATCGCATTTTTTGGGGGCGGCGCGCCGCCGGGTGCAAGGTTGGAAAATGGCCGCCTGGCCGATGTCGCACCCACGGTGCTGGATCTGATGGGTTTGCAAAAGCCCGCACTGATGACCGGGCATTCCCTCCTGGTGCGCGGCGCGTGAGGCGCGCGCTGCTCCTGTCGCTGCTGATCGCCGTATCGCCGGTGATGGCGAAACCCGTGACGGAGCATTCGCGCGCGCGAGAGCGACCACAAAAAAACCTCCCGCGCGTGAACATGATCGTGCCCACGCCGCGTCCGGCGCCGGTCATCGCGCGGGCGCCCGAACCGGTGATGGATCTCAGCCATGCCCTGCCGGGCAAGGCGCTGGCGAAATTGCCTTCCAGCTCCCAGCAACTGCAAAGCCTGTCGTCCGAATTGAAGCAAGGCCAGCCGCAGCTGCAGGGCGCCAAGCAGAAAAGCGAGGCACTGGCGGCCGAAGCCGCGAGCTTGCGCAAGAAGCTGATCGCCACCGCCGCGCGCATTGAAGCCCTGGAACGCCGGCAGGTGGACAACAATGCGCAGATCGTGCGGTTGACGGCGGAAGATGCACGCCTCAGCGCCGGCTTCGCCAATGACCGGGTGGCGGTGACCAGGCTGATCGGCGTGCTCGAAAGACTGCAGCATGACATGCCGCCGGCGCTGGCCATGCATCCCGACGATGCCTTGGGCGCGGCGCGGGGCTCCATGCTGATCGGCGCGAGCCTGCCGCCGATCTATGCCCAGGCCGCCAGCCTGTCGCGGCGGATCGATGCCTTGAAGCGCAACCGCCGGGCGCTGGAACAGGAACAGGCCGAGGCCGCCGACACAACGGCGCGGCTCGATATCGCGCGCGGGGACCTGGATGAGCTTCTGGTCCAGAAGGAACAGGAAGCGGCGGGCGCCGCCCAGAGCTATGGAACCTTGAAGGCGCAGATGGAACTGGTGGCGCGCCAGGCCGCCGATTTTCAAGCGCTGCTGGCGCGGGTCAAACAGCTGCGCCAGGGCGGCGCCGGTGCCCCGGATCAAAGTGTCGTAATGGTAACGGCGCAAAACACTGGTTCCCTGGGGGGATTGGGCAAGAATTCCCTCTTGGAACCGGTGGTAGGCTCGGTGGTTTCCGGTGGCGAAAGCGGCGATTCCGGGCTTTATTATGCGACCCGAGCCGGGGCTCAAGTCATTGCCCCGGCGGACGGAAAAGTTCTTTATGCCGGCCCTTACCATAAGGCCGGACAAGTGTTGATCCTGGAGATAACCACCGGCTACGATGTCGTCCTGGCGGGACTGGGACGCGTGACGGTAAAGCCAAACGATCAGTTGCTGGCGGGCGAGCCGGTTGGAACCATGGCCCCCACTGCCGACCGGCTTTATTTTGAAATCCGCCATGGCGGACATGGCCAGTCACCCGCGCCATGGTTGAAGTTGAATTTGCGCCCTGCGTTTGGAAAGGCGAACGGTACATGAAGAAGTTTGTGCTTGTTGGTGTGGGTCTGCTGGGCGGTTTCGCCGCGGCGATGGTCGCGTTGCCGGAAGCCAGGGGCGCCAATGACGCATCCGCCTATGGCCAGCTTGACCTGTTCAGCGACGCCTTCGAGCGGGTGCGCGCCAATTATGTGCGCCCCGTCAAGGACAGCGAACTGATCGACGCCGCCATCCAGGGCATGGTGTCCAATCTCGATCCCCATTCCAGCTACATGGACGCCAAGATGTATGGCGACATGCAGATCACCACCAAGGGCCAGTTCGGCGGCGTCGGCATCGAAGTCACCCAGGAAGATGGGCTGATCAAGGTGATCTCGCCGATCGACGGCACGCCGGCGTCGCGCGCCGGCATCAAGACCGGCGACCGCATTGCGGGCATTGACGGCAACTCCATCGCCGGCCTGCAATTGAACGAAGCCATCGACAAAATGCGCGGCGCCGCCGGCAGCAAGATCACCCTCACCATTTTGCGCGAAGGCGAGAAGAAGCCGTTCGACGTGACCCTGGTGCGCGCCATCGTGTCGGTGGATGCGGCGTCCTATCGCCGCGAAGGCGATATCGGTTACATCCGCATGCCCGGCTTTAACGAGCAGACCGCTGATGGTTTGGAGAAGGCGGTGCGCGATCTCAAGAAGCAGATCGGCCCCGGCCTCAAGGGCTATGTGCTGGACCTGCGCAACAATCCCGGCGGCCTGCTCGACCAGGCGATCCAGGTGTCGGATGATTTCCTCGGCGCCGGCGAGATCGTTTCCACCCGCGGCCGTCATCCCGAAGACACCCAACGCTATGACGCCAAGGGCGGCGACATCACCGACGGCAAGCCGGTGGTGGTGCTGATCAATGGCGGCACCGCCTCGGCCTCGGAAATCGTCTCCGGCGCGTTGCAGGATCACAAGCGCGCCACCGTCGTGGGTCTGACCAGCTTCGGCAAGGGTTCGGTGCAGACCATCATTCCCTTGGGCGAAAATCGCGGCGCGCTGCGCCTGACCACGGCGCGCTACTACACCCCGTCCGGCCATTCCATCCAGGCGCAAGGCATCATCCCGGACATCCAGGTGGCCCAAGGTGATGAAGCCAATGTGCCCAAGCTGGCGCGTCCGTCGGAAGCAGACTTGCGCGGCCATCTCACCGGCGAGCCGGTTCCGGCCAAACGGGTCAATGCCCCGGTGATCAAGCCGGCCCCAGGCCAGAAGTATGACGACTTCCAGCTTTCGTACGCGCTGGACCTGCTGCACGGGAAAATGACGGTCGCCTCGGCCGCCGTGCCTGCGCCGGACAAGAAGCAGTAGTCTCGGCCCAAGAATCTAAAAGGCCCGCCCCAAAGGCGGGCTTTTTTCTTGTTGTTGCCAGTCCATCGCGCTGCTGGTCAATGACGGGCTGCAAGGGAGGGTCAAATGACGCGGATTGCAGCGACATCAGGCGGCTTGGCGGTATTGCTGATATCGACAAGCCTGCAGGCTCAGGATGCCATAGTCGCGCGCCGCATCGCCCATATTGAAAAAGAGCTTTTGGGACCTGTTCAGATCAGCGGCATGGCTTTCGAAACACATACGCTGGCCGAGCGCATGGCGGAAATGCATATCCCTGGCATCAGTATTGCGGTGATGCACAAGGGTCGCATTGATTGGGCGAAAGGTTATGGGGTCGCCAGTGTTGGCGGCGCCGCCGTCGCGCCGGAAACTCGATTTCAGGCAGGCTCGATCAGCAAGCCCGTGGCGGCGTTGGCTGCGTTGCGGCTTGTCGAGCAGGGCAAGCTTTCGCTGGATGCCGATATCAACGACAGCCTGAAAAGCTGGAAACTGCCTCCAGGCGAAGGTGCGAACACAAAACCTGTCACCTTGCGCGAACTGCTGACGCATACGGGTGGAACGACCGTGCACGGTTTTCCGGGCTATGCGGCGGGCGACGATGTGCCCACGCTCGTGCAGGTCCTGAACGGAGAAAAACCGGCCAATACCGCGCCGATTCGCATCGAAGCACCGCCAGCCGAGAAATGGAATTACTCGGGTGGCGGTTACACGATCATGCAGCAGGCGATGATCGATGCCAGCGGCGAAGACTTTCCCACGCTGCTCGAACACAGCGTGTTGGCCCCGATGGGCATGACACACAGCACCTACCATCAGCCATTGCCGGACCAGTTCAGGGCCGTGGCGGCAGCGCCAAACAATGACAAGGGCGAACCAATAAAGGGTGGCGCTCATACCTACCCGGAAATGGCCGCGGCGGGCCTCTGGACGACACCGTCCGACATCCTTCTCTTCGCGAGAGAGATTCAGACATCGCTCAATGGGAAATCGAACCATGTCATTTCCGCGAAAATGGCACGTGCGATGGTGACATCCGGCTTGGGCGGGTGGGGGCTGGGTTTGAAGATTGACGGCAGCCCGGATAACCCGCGCTTCGGACATGGCGGCGACAATGTCGGGTTCCATGGACTGTTCTTTGCCTATGAAAAAGATGGCGAAGGTGCAGTGGTAATGACCAACGGCGATCAAGGTCCGCGGCTTGTTCCTGAAATCATGCGTACCATCGCCATGGAATATAAGTGGCCCGATGACAGGGTTCTCTTGCGCAAGGCAGTAAAGATCGATCCCGCGATCCTGCCTCGCTACGCGGGCACCTACGCATGGATGCCAAAATTTGACATGAAGATCACGCTCGAGAACGGCCGGTTGCTTCTCCAAACCGTCGATAGCGAACCCGTCGCCCGGCCAGCGCACTTTCCGCAGTCGCCCCTGTATGCGGAAGCCGACAAAAAATTCTTCTTGCTTGATTCTCCGGCGGAGATCGAAATCGTGACCAATACTGCAGGCCAGACCGAATATCTGCTGGTTCATGAAGGCGGCCAAAGCCGAAAGATCATGCGGAAGTGACCAGTCGGGTTAGGCCGAGTCGGTTTTTTTAACACTTATTAACCATCTCAATTCTTAATGGCGGCATGGCTGCTGCCGCCGATTCCGCAGAAGGCTTGCTCGCGTCCAAAGCCGGACGCACGCTGGCTTTTGCCGCGTCCTTCACGGTCTGCCTGCTGGCGGCGGGCGTGCTGGCCATTACCCTGTTCGGCCGTCCGCACGGCCCCACCATCACCCTGGACCTGGTCAAAAGCGCGGAACACGCGCCCAAACCGCCGCCCGCTAGCACCGCCTATTCCATTTCCGACGACGGCGCCGTGGTTGGCCCGGTGACCAAGCCGGTCTATGCCGGCAAGGCGCTGCTGGCCGATCCCGCTTTGGTGGAAAACACCCGCCAGGGTCCGTTGCCACGCATCGCCGATGACGGACGCAAGCCCATGCAGGCCTATGCCGCGCCCGCCGCGGCAGACGCCAAGTTCAAGATCGCCATCGTGGTCAGCGGGCTGGGTCTTTCCGCCTCCGCCACCAAAGCGGCACTGGACAGCTTGCCCACCGCCGTCACCCTCGGCCTTGCGCCCTATGCCGGCGACATCGGCCAATGGGCCGCCGAAGCGCGCGAACGCGGCCATGAGATCATGCTGGAAATTCCCATGGAGCCGTATGATTTCCCCGACAGCGACCCGGGCCCGCACACCTTGCGCGCCGGACAGGACGAAGACGCCAATATCCAGCGTCTGACCTGGGCGCTGACCCGCTTTACCGGTTATGCCGGGGTGACCAATCTTCTGGGCCAGCGCTTTTTGTCGGACAGCGCGGCGCTGTCGCCGGTGCTGACCTATCTGGGCCGCCGCGGCCTCTATTTCTTCGACAATGGCGCGGCCAGCCAGTCGGTGGTTCCCACCGTGGCGGGCCAGGTCGGCATACCGGCGGTGCAGAGCGGAGCTGCGCTGGACACGATCCAGACCGCGCTGGAGATCGACCGCCGCCTGTCGGAACTGGAAACCCAGGCGCGCGCCAATGGCAGCGCGGTGGGTTCGGCCTTCCTCTATCCCGTCTCGGTCGCCCGCATCGCCGCATGGGCGAAAGGTCTTCAATCGCGCGGCTTTGTTCTGGTACCGGTTTCCGCCATAGTGAACGCGCCAAAACAATAGGCGTGGGTCTTTTGCGCCCTGAGTTCGTCGCGCGTTCTCACGGGCTTCTAGCCCGCTTCCCACGCGACGCTCCTGCTCAGGTCACAAAATCCCTCGCGCCAAAACTGAAGAAACGGCTCGAAGTCGAAATGTCATCCGATCTGCCCTACCGGCCCTGTGTCGGCATCATGCTATTCAACCAGGACGGCAAAGTGTTCGTCGGCAAGCGCATCGACCAGAGCGTGGAAGGCTGGCAGATGCCGCAAGGCGGCATCGACAAGGGTGAGACACCCAAGCAGGCGGCCAAGCGCGAATTGCAGGAAGAAGCCGGCACCGATAAGGCCGAGATCATCGGCGAGATGGAAGATTGGGTGACCTACGATCTGCCCGAGCACCTGATCGGAGTCGCCTTCCATGGCAAGTACAAGGGCCAGCGCCAGAAATGGTTCGCGATGCGCTTCACCGGCAAGGATACCGATATCGACCTGACCGCCCATGAGCCGGAATTTTCCGCCTTCCAATGGGTCAGCCTGGACGAATTGCCTGGCCTGATCGTGCCGTTCAAGCGGCAGACCTACCAGCAGGTCATCGCCGCTTTCAAAAACCTGGCATGAGCAAAGCTCCTGTCTTGATGATCCATGGCGCTTTTTGTGGGCCATGGTCCTTGGACGGGTTGAAGCAAAAATTCGAAGCCGCGGGTTATGCCGTTACCGCGCCGGCCCTGCGCTTCCACGACCAGAAGCGCGCGCCGTCCGCGCTGGCCACCACGGGCCTTGCCGACTACGCCGCCGATCTGGAAGATGAAATCGCCGCCCTGAAGGCTCCGCCCATCCTGGTGGGCCATTCCATGGGCGGGCTCTTGGCGCAGATGCTGGCGGCCCGCGTCAAGGTCGCCGCGCTTGTTTTGCTGGCCCCGTCGCCGCCCTGGGGCGTGACCCCAACGACCCTGTTCGAAATCGGCGCCGCCCATTCCATGCATCTGCAGCCCGGCCACTGGAACCAGGTGTTGGAGCCCAATCGCGATGTTGCGCTGGCCCATTCGCTGGACCGGTTGCCCCGTGACATGCGCGACTCTGTCTATGGCCGGTTCGTGGCTGAGTCGGGCCGCGCCATGTTCGAGGTGATGAACTGGGCGATGGACTTCAACCAGGCCAGCGCGGTGGATGTGGATGCCGTGACTGCGCCCTTGCTGTTTCTCACCGGCAGCGACGACAAGATCAATCCGCCCTCCACCGTGGCGCAGATCGCCGCCTTGTATGGCGCCAAAGCCACCGCCGAAGTGCTGGACGGCATGGGTCATTGGCTGATCGGTGAACCGGGCTGGGAGAAGCTGGCAGAACGCGCCCTGAGCTGGCTGGAGAAGCAGAAGCTTTAGCTCTTGGCGTCGGACTTGCGCCTGGCGAAGTCCTTCATGAAGGTCTGAAGCGTATCGATCGAGGCGATCTTGGCTGCGGCCTCACGGAAGGCCATGCCATGCTGGTCGATATCGGCCGACAGCACGGCGAACAGGTTGGCGTCCGGCGTGCCTTTCATTTTGGCTGCAAAATGTTCGCGCACCCGCTTCAAGCTGGCTTCGTCATTGGCCAGGCTATAGGCCACGGCGGTGCGCATCACCTGGGCGCGGTCGCTCACGCTGAGCGGCACGGTGTCGCTCCAGCGCGTATCCAGGATTTCTTCCGCCTTCTGACCGGCGATGGCCCAGTTGCCGCTGTCCCAATAGATATCGGCGCGCAGATGCTTGGTGTCCTCGGCCTGGTCCACCGCGATCAAGTCCAGGGCATTGTCCCATTGCTTGAGGGCGGCAAAGGCGCGCGCTTCCAGCAGCATGCGCTGGTGCATTTCCTCGTCCGGCATGCCGGTGATCTGGGAATCGCGGATCGCGGCCACCGCCTTGTCGGCCTTGTGATCCATCAGATAGACAGCGGCCAATCGCGTGGCGACCTGCGCCTTGGCGATGCCGTCCAGCCGCTTGTCCACCTGGTAGGCCAGCAAATTCGCCGCCGGGCCGAGCAGGTCCACCGCCACCAGCCGTTCGGACATGCGCCGGATCATGTCGTCGCCATCCGGCCCGATCGGGGTGAGGTCCAGATTGTCGTAGAACAAGGCCAGCGCATCCACCGGCTTCATCTTGTCGGCGCCGCCCTTCAGGAACAGGTTCACAAAGGCGCCGCGCATGTCGTCCTGGGCGATGCGCGCCGCATCCTGGCCGCTGAAATTCTGGGTCGCCACCCGCAGGATCTTCAGGCCCTCATGCCACTGGCCGCGCGCGGTGTAGAGCGAAGCCAGCTTGCGCAGGGTTTTCAGTTCCAGCGCGTCACCGCGCCAGCGGAAGCGCAGGCGCTCAAGCTGTTCGATGGCCTGGGGCTGGGTAATGGCGGTAGCGGTGAGCGCGGCAACGGTGTGATAGAAGATCGCCTGCGCCGCCAGTTTTTCGTCGCCGCCTTTTTCCACCGCGATGAAATGCGCCGCGGCGCTGCCGTAACGGGTTTGCGCCGCCATCAGCCGGGCCTGGGCCAGTTCGGCGGCCAGCGCGTGGCTGTGGTCCAGATCCTTGGGCAGGCGCTGCAGGGCGGCATCGGCAAGATCAAGCCGGCCCTGGCCCAGCGCGGCATCGGCATCGGCCAGCAAGGCGGTGGCCTGCCAGGCAGGCGAATAGCGATTCATCACCGGCCCCGCCTGCTCCAGATGGGCATGGGCGTTCTTCCAGTCTTCCATGCCCGCCTCGATCAGGCCGCGCCAGAAAGCGGCATGGCGGTCGGCATCGAAGTTGGATCCGATCAGCTCGTTATGAGCGTCGCGGTAGCGGCCCATCATGTATTCGGCCGCCGCCTTCATGGTGATGAGCTGGGTATCGCCGGCCAGCGCCGGATCGTGGCTCTGCAGGAGTTTGAGCAGGCCCAGCGCTTCGGAGGCAAAACCGTTGGCAAGATAAAAGCGCGCCAGGTTCAGCCGCGGCAAGCCGGCCATGCTGGGCGGGGCATGGGCCACGATCTGGGTCAGCTTGCGTTCGGTGGCCAGGAAGCTGCCGCCCTGGGCCAGGCCCCAGCTCGCAAAATTCAGATAGGACGGCCCGTCGCCATAATGCGCCAGCGCCGAAGGGCTTTGCGCCACCGGCATCTGGGGCGGGGTCAGGGCAAGGCCGGTGGGGCGCGAGATGGTGATGCGCGAGGTATCCACCGTCACTTCCAGATCATCGCCATAAGGCGTGATCACAAGGCCGGCGGCGCTGGCCAGCACGGCGAAGTCCGCGAAGCTGCGCAGGAGCGGCACGCCGCGTCCGGCCTGGCCCGGAATGATGGTGAGCAGATCGCCGCCCGCCGGGTCCAGAATCTTGAAGGCATGGTCGGCGGCCGGCAGCAGGGTGGAGAGCGAAGCGCGCCTGGGATCGGACTGGTTGCGGGCAAAGCCGATCACCACGCCGGGCGGCGCCACGGTGGGGGCGATTTCCACTTGCAGGTCGTTGCCATTGATGCGCGCGGCGATCTCGGCCGGTGTCTTCAGGGTGATGCGCAGGATGCCCAGGCCACTGCTCGACACTGCTTCCAGGCCGGCGGCGAAATCACCCAGCGCGCCTTTCAGGTTGCGGGAATCGAAGTTGGGCGCGTTCTCCAGCACCACCCAGGCGGTGAGGCCGCGCACAAACACGGCGGCGGGCAGGGGACCCGCGCCCTTGAAGGTGATGATGGCGCCATCACGGGTGCGTTTGGCGTCGGCGACGGGAATGGCATCGGCAGGGACTTCCGCCGCTTTCACCTCGGGCTTTTCCGCTTTCAGATCAGGCTTGGTTTCCGCCTTGCCCTCGGCTTTGGGATCGGGCTTGGCTTCGGTCTTTGCTTCGACAGACTTGGCGGCGGGTTTGTTCTTGTCGGCCAGTTGCTGTGCGGTTTGGGCGATGGACTCGGCCTGCTTGGTGCTGGCGCCCGGCTTGATGGCGGGTGCGGTGGCGGCAGGCGCGGGCTTCATCGCCGTCACATCAAATTTCGTAATGGGCGGCTTTGCGGTGCCGGGCGGGACATAGGCGGCGCCGTCGGTCTTGGGCGCCAGGATATCCAGGACGATGTGATGGCCGTCCTTGAAATCGTGATAGCCGGAGTCCGAGTCGGTATCGAATTCGAAAATCGTGGATTGGCCATCGATGCGCCAGGCGGCGTTCTTCACCCAGGGCGGCGCAAAGCGCGCAATCGCCGAGACATCCGCGCGCACCGGGGCTGCGAACTTGACGGTCATTTTTCCCGCGCCGGGAAACACCTGGTAGGAAACATCCCTGGGCCAGTCGAACACCAGGCGGGTGAACTTTTCGTAGGTGCCGGTGCGCAGCTTCACTTCGGGCAGGGAAGCGACATCGACAGGCTTGGGCGCAGGCTTGGGCGGCGCCACCAGGTCGGGCATGACGCCGCTGAAATTGGGCTCGGCCAGATCCACCACCGCCTTCGCGCCCAACTGGCTGACATGCAGCTTGACCGGGGTGGAAAGTATAAAGTGCAAACTCTTGCCGTCGGCATCGGCCTTGCCGCTGGAAATGACGCGCGGCATGGCGGCAACGACGTTGGCGGGATCGATTGCGGTCTTGTCGCTGAAGCTGATCGCCAGCACGCCGCCGGTGGTGGTGGCGCTGACCTTGGAAGTTGTGTTGAAGCTCAGGCGGCCATAGCCGTTCTGTATCGCGCCGCTGACGCTGTCGGCCGCCCATGCGCCGCTTGTCGCGCCAAGCGCGATCGCCAACGTGATGCTGCGGGCGGTACCGATCACCAAACGTCCCCTTCTCACTTCATATTGGCGGGGGCCGCGTTAACCCGGGGTTAAGCACGTTTAAGTGTGAACTAACCCTTTGGCGCGGCTGACTTATCCGGTGCTGTCGGGGCGGGCGCGGCCGCCTTGGCGGCCGGAGCTGCCGAAGCCTGGGTAGCAGGCGCCGGAGCGGTTGCGGCAGGGGCCGCGGCAGCCAAGGGGACAGGCGCGGGGGCAGGCGCCATCGCGTCAGCGGTCTGGGGCAGAGTCAGCCGATTGGCCAGCTTGATGGTCAGCGACTTGGCGGCGTCGGCTTCCATGTTGGCCAACACCTGGGCCATGACGTCCGACTTCATGTCATGCGCCACCGGCACCAGCACATCGTCCGGCAGGTTGTTGAAGATGCGGGCAGCGTCCTTGGCCTTCATGGTGGAATAGGTCTTCACCAGCGATGCGAGCTGCGCCTTCTGCGCTTCGTCGCGCTGCACCAGCAAGGCATTCATCTGCGCCTGCAGCTGCTTGAGCTGGGCGATCTTGGCATCCACCCGCTTTTCGGCGGCGGCGATCATGTTGGCCTGGGTCGTGAGCTGGGTTTCGCGCTCGTCCAACTCGCGGCGGCGCTTGGACAGGCCGTTCATCACATTGACCTGGGCAGCACTGGTGACCTGGTCGTCTTCGCCGCCGGCGTAATCCTTGTTGGACGGCACCGGGTCATGGGTCAGGGCTGCGACCTGGGCTCCGGCTTCGGCGGCCTCGGCATAGGCTTCATGCACCAGGTCGGTGCTCTTCAGCACCAGCACCACGGCGCCAAGCGCGACCACGGCGGGAAGCAGACGGGCGAAGCGACCCCTCTTAGCATTCAAAAAATTCATTATTGCACGGCCCTTTCCAGGCGGCTGAGAATCGAGGTGGAGGGCAGCGGCATGTCGGGAATTTCGCGGGCCACGCGCGGCGAGGCGGCGGCGCCTTCCATGCGCTGGGCAATGCGCTCGCCCGAGACGGTCAGCACCGACAGTTCATCGATATGCAGGCGGGCGCGCTTCAGGCGCTCGTCCAAAGTCTGGGCGGCTTCGCCGGCGGCGGATTTGAGGGCGCGCAACGATGCGCCTGCGCCGGAGATCGCCATGTTCAGTTCACCGATGGTGCGCGACAGGCCTTCCTGGCCCTTGCGCACGGCGGCCAGCCGGCGTTCCAGGATCACGCAATAGGCGAGGGTAAAGGCCAACAGCACTTCGAGGGCCAATTCCACATAAAAGGTCAAATCGTTGGGAAAATGCATCGGGGGGACTTTCCAGATAATGTTGAAATCAAAGGGCGCGGGAGGCATCCGTGCGTTCGATGGCTTCGTCGACACGCACCGCGACCGAAGCGCCGACCCGGCCCATGCGGCCGGTCAGCAGCGGCACGCCGCGGCAGCGCAACTGGATCTTGGAGTCGGGGCCGGCGCCCAGCATCATCGTCTGGCCGACTTCCAGGTTCATCACCTGGTTCAGCGGCATGGTCTGTTCATCCAGGATGGCCTCGATATCCACCTTGGTGGACCAGAGTTCGGTCGCCAGATGGCTTTCCCAGATGGAGTCGCGGCCGAATTTTTCGCCCATGAACTGCTGCAGCAAGAGCTTGCGGATGGGTTCCAGGGTCGCATAGGGCAGCAAAAGCTCGGTGCGGCCGCCACGGTCTTCCATGTCGATGCGCAGCTTGACCAGGATGGCGGCATTGGCGGGACGCGCGATGGCGGCGAAGCGTGGATTGGTTTCCAGGCGGTCGAGGCTGAACGTGACCGGCGCCAGGGGTTCGAACGCCGCGCACATGTCCTGCATGATCACTTCGATCATGCGCTGGACCAGGGTGCGCTCGATGGTGGTGTAGGGACGGCCCTCTATGCGCATGGCGCTGGAACCGCGGCGGCCGCCGAGCAGCACGTCCACGATCGAATAGATCAGGTTGGAGTCCACGGTGAACAGGCCGTAATTGTCCAGTTCTTCGGCATGGAACACCGCAAGAATCGCGGGCAGGGGAATGGAGTTCAGATAGTCGCCGAAACGGATCGAGGTGATCGAATCCAGGCTGACTTCGACGTTATCGGATGTGAAATTGCGCAAGGACGTGGTCATCAACCGCACCAAGCGGTCGAAGACAATTTCCAGCATCGGCAAGCGTTCATAACTGACCAGCGCCGAATTGATGATGGCGCGGACGCCGGACTTGTCCTGCATCTGGTCGGCATTGACATCAAAGCCGAGCAGGGAGTCGATTTCGTCCTGGTTCAACACCCGCTCGGCGGTGCCGCCGGTGTCGGGCGCGTTTTCGAACGTCGCCGCCGGGGTGGGGGATTCTTCGGTGGTCGGGGTCTCGTCGGCCATGTCTAAGTCCTTGTCCTAAGGATATTTTTCCGCTTCTGCGGCTTACTGAACAATCATTTCCTTGAGCAGCACATCGCGCACCTTGTAGGGAGCGGCCGCCACATTGACGCGGCGAAGCAGCTCTTCCTTCAGGCGCAGCACGCCGGCCGAGCCCTTGAGATCATCGAGGCGCAGCTCGCGCAGATAGGCCTGAAACTGATCGGTGATGCGCGGCATCAAAGGCTGCATCGCCGTCTTCTGTTCTTCGTCTTCCAGCTCCAGCGACACACCCAGCTTGAGATAGGCGGGGGTGCCGTCATTGCTCTGGATATTGACCAGGATGTCCTGCATGTCGCTGAAAGCCACCTTGGGCGGGGTCAGCGGTACTTCTTCCGCCTTGGCTTCATGGCCCGCATCGCTCTTCTTTATAAGGAAGAAATAGGCGCCCGCGCCGCCGCCGCCGACCACAAGCAGTAGTGCCGGCACGATGATCATCAGCATCTTCTTGGAAAGAAGCTTTTTCAGCAGGCCTTTCTTTGGTGCGGCCTCTCCCGCCTCGCCTTCGGGCTTTGCGCCCTCTTCGGCTTCCGGTGCGGCTTCTTTCTTCGCCATGGAACGGTCCCAATACTTTTCTCTGCGAGGGCCACCCTATGCAAACGTGGTTAAGGAGAGGTTCAAATTGCCGGGTGCGCCTCTCTTCACCCGGCAAGTTTTTCCGCCGCAAGCCCGCCGCATCCGTAAAAGCCAACAAAATCAAGCATTTTTCGCTGGCACGGCGGCTGCACTGTTTCTGGCTGTCGGACCAGAAAGGATCCGGATAGGTGCCATGGACAATTCACTTCTCGTTAGTCTTTCGCAGCAGCTCGCCGCTTACCGGGCGATGGATGTGATCGCCAACAATCTGGCGAACGCTTCCACACCCGGTTTCAAGCGCGAAGCCGCCAAATTCGAAGAATTCATTACCAGGATGCGCCCGGCCGAAGGCCAAAAGAGCGCCCCCACCGTCAGCTTCGTCAAGGATGCCGGTGTGATGCGCGATTCCAGCCAGGGCAATGTCGAGCTGACCGGCGCACCTTATGATATCGCCATCACCGGCAAGGGTTACTTCGCGGTGCAGACCGCCGCCGGCATGCGCTACACCCGTGACGGCCACTTCTCCCTCGACGCCAGCGGCAATCTGGTGACCAGCCAGGGCTACCAAGTGCAGGGTGACGGCGGCGCCATCACCATCACGCCCAATGACGGCGACATCAGCATCGGTCCCGACGGCACCATTTCCAGCGTCGTCAACGGCGTCGGCAACCTGCTCGGCAAGTTGAAGGTGGTGGATTTCGCCGACAGCAGCGCCCTCAAGAAGGAAGGCGCCAACCTGTATTCCACCGGACAGACCCCCACTGCGCCTGCGGCCGTCAGCGTCCGCCAGGGCGCGCTGGAAGCGTCCAACGTCCAGCCGGTGATTGAAATCAGCCACATGATCGAGGTGATGCGCGCCTATGAGGCGACCGCCACCTTGGCCAAATCCCAGGAAGACTTGATGCGCCAGGCTATCGAAAAGCTTGGCCAGATGCCCGCTTAAGGAGATCTAGATATGCGCGCCCTTTCCATCGCCTCGACCGGCATGCTCGCCCAGCAGACCAACGTGGAAGTCATCGCCAATAATCTGGCGAACATGAACACCACCGCCTTCAAGCAGCAGCGCGCCGAGTTCACCGACCTGCTCTACCAGAACATCCAGACGCCGGGGTCGCAGACCTCCGACCAGGGCACTTATGCTCCCAACGGCATCCAGCTGGGCGCCGGTGTGCGCACTGCCGCGGTCTATCGCATCACCACCCAGGGCGACCTGAAGTCGACCGGCAACCCCTACGACGTCGCCATCCAGGGTTCTGGCTTTTTCCGCATCCAGCAGTCCGACGGCACCGACGCCTATACCCGCTCAGGCAACTTCTCGCTGTCGCCGCAGGGCCAGCTGGTGACCCAGGACGGCCTGGTGATCCAGCCGGGCATTGCCATTCCGCAGAACACCCTGTCGGTCACCATCAACGCCCAGGGCCAGGTCAACGCCACCGTGGCCGGCAATTCCACGCCCCAGACCGTGGGCCAGCTGGAACTGACGCGCTTTCCCAACGAGGCGGGCCTGAATGCCGTCGGCAGCAACCTCTATCTGGAAACTCCCGGCTCGGGTTCACCCCAGGCGGGTGTGCCGGGCTCCACCGGCTACGGCACCATCCAGCAGGGTTTCCTGGAAACCTCCAACGTGAACTCGGTCGACGAGATCACGGCGCTGATCACCGCCCAGCGCGCCTATGAGATGAATTCCAAGGTCGTCTCCGCCGCCGACCAGATGATGCAGAACACGGCTCGCTTGGGATCTTGATCATGACACAGATGCTCGCCTCCTTTTTTAATGGTCGCTATGGCTCTCGCCAACGCTCCAACGGTTGGGGTCGTAAGATGACACGCAAATTCCTCCTCATCCTGAGCGTGTTCGCGGTGATCCCGGCGCTGTTGCTGGTGGCGGGCTCCGCCTTCGCCAGCACGGTGCGCATCGTGGTGCCGGCGCACGATATCGCGCGCGGCGACACCATCGGCGAAAGCGATCTCACTTATGCCAGTATGGACGGCGCCGACCTGGTGTCGGGCTTGCCCACCAAAATGGACGAAGTGAAGGGCATGCAAGCTCGCCGCATGCTCAGTGCCGGCCGTCCCTTTCGCGGCGACGACGTGCGCCGCCCCATCGTCGTCACCAAGGGCCAGACCGTGACCATGGAATTTTCCGTGCCCGGCGTGGAACTGAGCGCCATGGGCCGCGCCATGAGCGAAGGCGGCATCGGCGATACCGTCACCGTCCAGAACCCGGTTTCCTACCGCATGATTTCCGCCACCGTTACCGCGCCCGGCACCGTGCGTGCCAACGGCGCCATCTCCGCTCCCGTCAACAACAAGCTCGCCCGCCGATAGGCCCTACCGATAGGAAAAGTCCATGCGTAACCTCCTCCTGAAGATTTCCGCTCTGCTGCTGTCCGGCGCCGCCTTGTCGGCCTGTTCGGCGGTGGCCCGCCTTGAACGGGTCGGTGAAGCGCCGGCGCTGGCCAAGGTCGGCAACCCGGCCGGCCAGACCATCGTGGCCGAGATCCCGCGTCCGTCGCCCATCACCCATATCGACAATTCGCTGTGGCAGCCGGGCGCCCAGAGCTTCTTCCATGACCCCCGCGCCATGCATATCGGCGACGTGATCACGGTGAATGTCTCGGTGACCGATGCCGCCAAGCTGCAGAACTCCACCTCGCGCAGCCGCACCAATACCGACAATGCCGGCCTGACCAACTTCTTCGGCCTGGAAAAGGCGCTGCCCGGCAGCATCGATCCCACCAGCCTGGTGAAGATGGGCTCGGACAATTCCAATGTCGGCACCGGTTCGATCCAGCGCCAGGAATCCATCAGCATGACCCTGGCGGCCCTGGTCGCCCAGGTCCTGCCCAACGGCAACCTGGTGATCGACGGTCACCAGCAGGTGCGGGTGAACAACGAACTGCGCGACATGCGCCTGTCGGGCATCGTGCGCCGCACGGACATCACCCAGGACAATACCGTCAACCTGGCGCAGATCGCCGAAGCCCGCGTGATCTATGGCGGCCAGGGCACGGTCAGCGATGTGCAGCAGCCGCGCTATGGCAGCCAGCTGTTCGACATCGTGATGCCCTGGTAGTTCGATCTATGTAGTGGGGAAAAGGAAAGGGCCGGATCACAAGATCCGGCCCTTTTCATTTTTGGATTTGGCGGCTTCGCCTAGTCGTCCCGCCCCGCCGCGCGTCGCGCGGCAATCAAATACATATTGTGACGACGTTAGTCGTCGCGATAGACCTTCTCGCGGCGCTCATGCCGTTCCTGCGCTTCGATCGACAGGGTGGCGATGGGACGGGCGTCCAGCCGCTTCAGCGAAATCGGCTCACCGGTCTCTTCGCAGAAACCGTAGGAGCCGTCTTCGATCCGGCGCAGCGCCGCGTCGATCTTGGCGATCAGCTTGCGCTGCCGGTCGCGGGTGCGAAGTTCCAGCTGACGCTCGGCCTCGGTGGAGGCGCGGTCCGCCAGGTCGGCATGCGGCACCGTCTCGGCTTGCAGGTTCTGGATGGTTTCGCGGCTTTCCTTGAGAATCTCGTCTTTCCAGACGTTGAGCTTGCGGCGGAAATATTCGCGCTGGCGCTCATTCATGAAGGGCTCGTTTTCCGACGGGCGATAGTCGGCGGAGACCTGGTTTGCCATGCGCACTCCCTTCGAACGCGGGGGGCGAAGACTCACTCAAAAACGCCCCGAGGGCCGGGGTTATAGCCGCGCCCCACCCCCCCCGCAAATGGAATTGCGCCGTCTGGTAAGCGGCGCACAGAAAACAGGCATCTGGGGCCGAATTGGTCCGTTTTTCGAGGGGTTCCGGACTGCGCGGCATCGCACAAAACTGTCTTTTGAGGAACATGCCCGCGTCACAAAAAGTTTTTGGGCGCCGCCGAAACTGGCCAGGCCCCAGCGGCTTTCCTCTGTTTGTCGCAGCGCACAAACCCCAAAGGAGCTTGCCCCATGCACGATCCCCATCCCTCAGACACCGGCGCCGCCAAGGCCGTTTCCCAGCTTGGCGAATCCCTTCGTGGTTCCTTGGCCCAGACCGCGCAAAGCCAGCGCGCGCTGTTCCAGGAAATGACCGTCTTCGCCAAGGATGAAAGCCTGCGCTTCGCCAATCTGCGCCTGGAGCGCAACGGCGCGGCGCTGGACAAGCTGCAGCATTGCCAGGGCGTGCCTGGCCTGCTCAGCGTGCAGCAGGAATGGCTGCGCGACCTGATGCAGGATTACATGGGCCAGCAGAAGCGGTTGGCCGGCGCCTTCCGCGGCCTCACCCAGAATGCGCTGGCGTCGGCCGCGGAAGCGGCGTCGGACAATATCGACCGCATGCAGCAGAATGCGTCCGAGATGGTGCATCGGGGCAGCGAACAGATGGACCAGGCGGTGCATCAGGCCACCGACATGGCACAGCAGACCGCTGAACAGGTGAACCAGGCGGCACAGGACGCCAACCATTACGTTCAGGAACCGGTGCACTAAAAGGAATGTGGGGCTCGGCCCTTGGCCGGGCCTCGCACATTTTTCAGAAATCCCCTGCCGGGAGGCATTCGCGAAAAAGGCCAGCCCGGACGGGCTGGCCTTTTTGCGAATGGTTGCGGGGACAGGATTTGAACCTGTGACCTTCAGGTTATGAGCCTGACGAGCTACCGGGCTGCTCCACCCCGCGTCACGGAAGGTGGGGGGATATAGGCCATGCCCCACCCCCTGTCCAGCCCCGCATTTTCCCAGCTTTTCCAAGGCTCTTTAACCCCGTTTAGCGAGCTTTAACCAGCCTTTGCTATGAAAAGATCCATGCGCTTTCTAACTCTCATTACCCTGATCTGCCTGGCCTCGCCGTCCTTTGCCGATGACGTGGTTCCCGGGGATATATTCGACGGCGGCAAACTGCTCGCCACCGGCGGCGTCTCCCAGGTGGAAGGGGCGGGCGGTGGCGGTCTGGCCAGTTGGGCGATGATCACCGGCTATGGCACGCGCGACGGCGTGGGCGCCAACATCCATTACACCGCCGTGCCCCTGGCCAATTACAGTTTGCAAAGCGCCGGCATCGCGGTCGGCCTGTTCGACCGGTTGGAACTTTCCTATGCGTGGCAGGGATTCGATACCCATAATGTCGGCGCCCTGTTGGGCGTGGGGCAGGGCTTCACCTTTCACCAGAACATCTTCGGCGCCAAGCTGAAGCTGGTGGGCGATGCCGTCTATGACCAGGACAGCTGGCTGCCGGAAATTTCCATCGGGCTGCAGCACAAGGAAAACGACCGGGGCGCGATCATCGCGGCGGTGGGCGGCAAGAACAGCGTCGGCACCGACTATTACATTGCCGCCAGCAAGCTGTTCCTGGCGCAAAGTATCCTGGTCAACACCACCTTGCGCGAGACCAAGGCCAACCAGTTCGGCCTGCTGGGTTTCGGCGGCGACAAGCATAATGATTACAGCAGCCAGTTCGAAGGCTCGGCGTCCTATCTGTTCAGCAAACGATTCACCGTCGGCGCCGAACTGCGTACCAAGCCCAGCAATCTGGGCATCGCCCATGAAGGCGCGGCCTGGGATGTGTTCGCGGCCTACTTCCTCAACAAGAATCTTTCGGTGACGGTTGCCTATGCCGACCTGGGAAACATCGCCATCCGCAACGGCCAGCACGGCGCCTATCTGTCGCTGCAGGCCGGCCTGTAAGAAAGGAAAAACCGATGAAACTTCACTTCGCCTTTGCCTTTCTGGTTTTGCTGGCCGGGCCGGCCGCCGCGGAAGATACGCTTTATGCCGATATGGGCGGCAAGCCGGGCATCGACCGGATGGTGGACGAAGTCGAGAAAGTCTACCTCACCGATCCGCGCATCAAGGACGTCTTCGAAGAGTCCAACCTCGAGCGGTTGAATGGCATGCTGAAAAACCATTTCTGCATGGTGGCTGGCGGTCCGTGCACCTATGCCGGCCACAGCATGGAGGATGCGCACAAGGGATTGCATCTGAAGAACATGGATTTCAACGCCCTGGTGGAAGACCTGCAGGTGGCGATGGACAGATGCGACATTCCCTTTGCCACCCAGAACCGTTTCCTCGCGCGCTTGGCGCCCATGCAGCACCAGGTCGTGACGCGATGAAAAGCTCTTTGTGGCTTATATTTTTGCTCGTGCCGTCGGTCGCTTTCGCCGATGCCATCATCGTGCAGAAGGGGCGCCGCTTCAATCCGGGCGAAATCACCATTGCCAGGGGCGCGAACCTGACCTTCACCAACAATGACGAGTTCATCCACCAGATCTACGTCACCGATCTGTTCGATTCCGACGAGCGCAGGCCCGGCCAGACCCTGGTGCAAAACTTTCCCGGCGCGGGCACTTTTGAAGTGCGTTGCCACATCCATCCCAAGATGAAGCTGACCGTGCGCGTAAACTAGGATGGCGACGATGGGAACATTGTCTCTTGCCGCCCTGGGCCTTGTGCTGGCCACCGTTTCCGCCGCCGCCGACGCGGTGGTAATCCAGAAAAGCCGCGCCTTTCGTCCCGCGAATGTGACCATCAACCCGGGCGAGCGCGTCACCTTCACCAATGACGACAGCTATATCCACCAGATCTATGTCGACGGACTGTTCGATTCCGACGAGAAGGCCCCGGGCGAAAATCTTAACGAGACCTTTCCAAGGCCGGGCACTTTCCAGGTCCGCTGCCACATCCATCCCACCATGCGGATGGCGGTGCATGTGAGATAGCCGCGGAATTGCTGGATTTTTTGCAGGATACCGTATCGGCCTGAACCATACTTAAGCCGGCATAAACCCCCGACAGGTCAAACTCTTACCGTTTTCCTGTGGGCCTGGAATGCAGCTTGCCAAGTATACCATAGGCGCCAAGATCTTCGGCGCGTTTGCCTCCATGAGCACCATCATCGGTGTGATGGGGCTTGCGGGCTATGGCGTGCTGTCGGCCGCCGGCGGCATCGCGGTGACGACCTTCGACGGTCCCCTGATGGCGATCAACTATGCGCGCGCCGCCCAGACCGACTTCACGGAAATGCAGATCGCCGAACTGCGCTTTGAACATGCCAAGCCTGCCGAGCGCGCCAAGATTGCCGAAGAGATTTCCGGCATCTTCGAAAATTTCACCGCCGACCTCGAAGTCGCCAAGCAGCGCAGCTTCGAGGCTGATGAGCAGAAGGTGATTGCCGAGATCGAGCCCCTGGTGCGCCAGTGGCGCGACGCCCGCGCCCGCGGCGATGTCACCGAATTGACGCGCCTGGACCAGCGGATAGACGGCAAGTTCGACCTCCTGATAGAGTTCAACACCGATCACAGCTTCATCGGCCGCCGCCAGACCGTCACCAATATCAGCCATTACAAATGGGCCAGTATCGCCATTACGGTGTTTGCGCTGCTGCTGTCAGCCGGCCTCACCTGGTTCTTGCGCAACCGTATCGTGCGGCCGCTGCGCTCCGCCGCCGCCGTTGCCGACCGCATCGCCAATGGCGAACTGGAAACCCCGATTCCGCGCGGCGGCCGCGACGAAACCGGCGCCCTGCTCAATTCCATGACGGTGATGCAGGACAATATCCGCGAGGCCATGACGCGGGAAAAGGCGCTGCGCCGTTCGGCGGAAAACCGCCTGGTGGACGCTCTTGAGACCAGCCGCGAAGGCGTGATGCTGGTGGCGCCGGACGGCAAGATCGTGATGTCCAACTCCACCCTGCGCGGCTTCTTCCCGGAAATCGCCTATCAGCTGATGCCGGGCACCCAGTTCGATACGGCACTGGGCCTCATTCAAGGTCAGCTTGCCGCCACCCAGGCCCACAGCGAGGATATTGCGACATCCGGCCATGCCGAACTGGAGCTGGCCGATGGCCGCTGGCTGCGCATGACGGGCAGCGCCACCTCCGAAGGCGGCTCGATCATCTTCCTGTCCGACTTCACCGCCATCAAGGAACGCGAGGAGAGCTTGCGCCGCGCCAAGCGCGAGGCCGAAGCCGCCAATGCCTCCAAGACCCGCTTCCTGGCCAATATGAGCCATGAGCTGCGCACGCCGCTGAACGCCATTATCGGCTTTTCGGAAATCATCTCCGGCCAGTTCTTCGGCGAGGTGGGCAATGCGCGCTACCTGGACTATTCCTATGACATTCTGCGCAGCGGCCGCCACCTTCTGACCGTCATCAATGACGTGCTGGACCTGTCCAAGAGCGAAGCGGGCAAGATGATCCTGTCCATAAAGCATTTGGACATGCGGTTTGTGCTGAAAGACTGCGTCGCCATGGTGCGCGAGCAATGCACCGAAGCCGGCCATACCCTGGTGGTGCCGGACCTGACCCGCGAAATTCCCTTCGCCGCCGATGCCGCCAAGATGCGCCAGATTTTCCTCAACCTGTTGTCCAATGCCGTCAAGTTCACCGAAGCCGGCGGCACCATTTCGCTGGCCGTGCAGGAAACAGCCGATATGGTCGCGGTCACCATCAGCGACACAGGCATCGGCATGGACCCGGAGGATGTGGAAGTGGCGTTCCAGCCGTTTGCCCAGGTCGATAACCGGCTGGAGCGCCGCTATGAGGGCACGGGCCTCGGCCTGCCGCTGACCAAGGCGCTGGTGGACCTGCACAAAGGCACCATCGCGATCGACAGCGCCCGCGGCAAAGGCACGCGCATCACCGTCAGCTTCCCGCGCGCGATCAGCGAAGAATTGCTGGAAGCGATCTGATTATTGGTCGCTCCGACTTGCGCCGACGCTCCTAGACTCTCGTTGTCGCGGTCAGGCCGGCGATGTGTTCCTTCGCCGTCTGGATGGCGCGGACAAATCCCACCGGATCGGCAATGGCGGGCGTGGTCACCGAATCCACCCCGGTACCTTCGATCTTGACCGTGCCATAGCCGAAGATGCGGCCCAGGATGGATTGGGTCACCTTCACGCCTTCGATGTTGGGCAAGGCGATCTCGTTGGTCCGCATGGAGAGCAGGCCGTATTTTTCCACAAACCGGTGGCTGGTGATGCCGATCTCGGTGGACCATTGGCGAATCATCATCTTGAGAAAGGTGAACAGGCCCAGCACAAACAGGATGCCGGCCGCGACGGTATAGGGATCGGGCTGTGCTTGCGCCTGGGCAAGGGCCGCCAACAGCAACGCCAGCGGCACCAGCAGCACCAGCCAGGCGGCAAAAAAATAGAGTGTGTGAAAACGGGCGCGGGCGATGATGGTCTCGCCGTCGCCCAGGGACTTCTGGATATAGGACATGGCTGCTCTCCCGCGCTGCGCAAGGCGGTTTTAGGCCACTTTCTGGGGTTTAACTAGCGCCCCGCGCGCGTAGGCGCGCCCCTATAAATGAGCGCTTTAGCGCTCGCCGTGGTCCGGGAGCAGGACCTCACGGACACCCTTATGATTGGGGCTGGAGACCACGCCTTCCTGTTCCATGCGCTCGATCAGGCTGGCGGCGCGGTTGTAGCCGATCTGCAGCCGCCGCTGGATGTAGCTGGTGGACGCCTTCTTGTCCCGCGCCACCACCGCCAGCGCCTTGTCGTACAGGTCGTCGCCCGACTGGCTATTGCCGCCGCCGCCCATCAGAGCATAGGGATCGTCGCTTTCTTCGTCCGGTTCCTCGGTGACGGCGTCCAGATATTCCGGCGCGCCCTGCGACTTCAGGAAGCGCACCACGTCCTCCACTTCGTGATCCGACACGAAAGGCCCGTGGATGCGCTTAATGCGCCCGCCGGCCGCCATATAGAGCATGTCGCCCTGGCCCAGGAGCTGCTCGGCGCCCTGTTCGCCCAGGATGGTGCGGCTGTCGATCTTGCTGGTGACCTGGAAGGAAATGCGGGTGGGGAAGTTGGCCTTGATGGTGCCGGTGATCACGTCCACCGACGGGCGTTGGGTCGCGGCGATCAGGTGGATGCCTGCCGCGCGCGCCATCTGGGCCAGGCGTTGCACGGCGCCTTCGATTTCCTTGCCCGATACCATCATCAGGTCGGCGACTTCGTCCACCACCACCACGATATAGGGCATGGCTTCGAATTCGAGATTCTCGTCCTCATAGATCGGCTTGCCGGTCTCGCGGTCAAAGCCGGTTTGCACCGTGCGCTTGAGCACTTCGCCCTTGTCCTTGGCCTTTTTGACGCGTTCGTTGAAGGCCTCCACGCCGCGCACGCCCATCTTGGACATCTTGCGGTAGCGGTCTTCCATTTCCCGCACCGCCCATTTCAATGCGACGATGGCCTTGCGCGGATCGGTCACCACCGGCGACAGAAGATGGGGAATGCCGTCATAGACCGACAATTCCAGCATCTTTGGATCGATCATGATCAACCGGCACTGCTGCGGCGACATGCGGTAGAGCAGCGACAGGATCATGGTGTTCAGGCCCACCGACTTGCCCGAGCCGGTGGTACCGGCCACCAGAAGATGGGGCATCTTGGCGAGGTCCGCCATCAGCGGCTCGCCGCCGATGGTCTTGCCCAGCGCCAGGGTCAGCGGCGCGCGGGCCTTTTCATAGTCGCTGCTGGCGAACATCTCGCGCAGATAGACGGTCTCGCGGGTCTGGTTGGGCAGCTCGATGCCGATCACGTTGCGGCCCGAGATGGTGGCGATACGCGCCGCCACCGCCGACATGGAACGCGCCACGTCATCGGACAGCGAGATCACGCGGGATGATTTGACGCCGGCGGCGGGCTCGAATTCATAAAGCGTGACGACGGGGCCGGGGCGCACCGCGGTGATGCGGCCCTTGACGCCGAAATCGCTCAGCACCGCTTCCAGCATGCGGGCATTTTCTTCCAAGGCCTCGTCGGACAGGGCATGGGTGTCCTTGACCGCGACGGGCTCGGCCAACAGGCCCAGGGCGGGTAGCTGGTAGTCGCCCGAGGCCAGGTTCAGCGCCGGCTGCTTGTCGGCGCGCTTGCTGGTGGCGGGGCCGCGTGCATCGCGCTGGACGCGGGTCTTCTGGCGTTCGGCCAGGCGCATCTCGGCGCGATTGGGACGCAGATCGCCGGGCGCATCTTCGGCTTCGTCCAGATGATAGGCGCCTTCGTCGTCGTCTTCGTATTCTTCGCTGTCTTCGTCATCGTCGTGATTGCCGAAGTGGAAGTCGGGCTTCTTGATCAGGCCGACCAGCCATACCGCGCCGGCCGGAATATTCTGGATGCCGCGCACGATCGGCATCAGGCGCAGGCCCGTGGCCAGGAAGGCCAGCGGCAGGCCCGCAACCAGCAAGGTCAGCGGCAAGGCCCAAGCCAGCGCCGGGGCGTTCCACACCTGCGCCGCATGTGCGGAAAGGCCAGTGGAGGCGATGCCGATCATGCCGCCGCTGCCCGCGGGCAGGCTGGTGAAGCGCGGCAGCAAGCCGAGGCCCGCCGCCACCGTCACGGTGCCCAGCGGCCAGGCCAAGAGGCGCCACATGGCGTATTTCAGCGACTTGCCGCGCAGGGCGCGCGCGCCCCACACGAACAGCGGCGCCAGGAATGCCAACGACGCCCAGCCGAATATCTGCAACAGCAAGTCGGCGGCCACGGCCCCCAGCGGGCCCAGCCAATTGGAGATGGCGCGCAAATTGGCGTTGTTCAGGCTGGCATCGTCGGCGGAATAGCTCAGCAGGGCGACCAGCGCCAAACCGGCCGCCAGCATCAGGACAAGGCCCGCGCCGCGCATAGCCACCATGCGCATGAGCCGATTCATGGCGGCCCGCGCATCGGCCAGGGCATCGCTCATGGCGCCGCCCCGGGCGCGTGGGTGATAGACCCCTCCAATCATGCGTGACTGCGCCATGCCCGAACCCGCCCGCTAGAGAATTTCTCTCACTCTTTCGAGTGCGGTCATAATGGTTGACAAGTCGTTAACAAGCGCCACCCGGACGTAGGAAAAGCCAGGGTTTGACTGGGTTTTTCCGGACGAAATTTCCCGGCCCATAGTGGCACCGGGCAGCAGCCGAACCCCCTGTTCAGCCCAGGCGCGACGGGCAAATTCCTCGCCATTGCCGACCTCCAGCCAGAGGAAGAATCCACCGCCCGGCCGCTTCATGCGGTTGCCCAAAATACTTTCGGCTGCCGCCATCTTGTCCTGATAGGCGGTGCGGCCCGCCGTGACGTGTGCTTCATCGCGCCAGCAGGCGGCGCTGGCGGCCAGGATGGGGGTGGGCACCTGCGGGCCAGCGACATTGCGGAAGGCGCGGAACTTCGCGATCAGATTGGCGCAGCCCGCCACCATGCCGCTGCGCAACCCCGGCAGGCCGGAACGCTTGGACAGGGAGTGAAAACTCAACAGGCGCGAAAAGCCGTTCGATTGGGCGAAACGCGCTGTGAGGGCAGAGACCGGAGCTGCGTCAAACCAGATGTCGGCATAACATTCGTCGGCCAGCACGATGAAGTCGCGGCGCTCCGCCAGCTCGAACAGCCGGTCCCAATAGCTTCTCGTTGCCACCGCCCCTTCGGGATTGGACGGCGAGCAGATATAGACCGCCGCAATGCGCGCCAGCACCTCGTCCGGAAGCGCGGCGTAATCGGGCAGGAAGCCATTTCCGGCCAGCGCGGGGACATAGAGCGGTTCGGCGCCGCAGGCCAGCGCCGCCGCGGCATAGACCTGGTAGAAGGGATTGGGCATCGCCACGATCGGCCGCTGCCCCGCTTTGCGTTCCGGCACAAAGGGAAACAGCACGCTGAACAGTCCGTCGCGCGTGCCGTTGAGCGGCAGGACATGCCTGTCAGGGGTGATGCGGTCGGACGGCAGGCCGAAGCGGCCGGCGACCCAGGCCGCGGCCGCCTCACGCCATTCTTGCGTTCCGGCAATCTGCGGATAATTGCCGAACCGCGCCGCTTCGCGGGCCAGCGCTTCCTTCACGAATTCCGGCACCGCACCGGACGGATCGCCTAAGGCCAGGCTGATCGGCTCTTTGCCAGGCTCCACATCCTTCAGCAGCGCGGCAAGGCGCGCAAAGGGACCATCGGGCAGGGCATCCAGGCGGGTGTGATCAGACATGGCGCGGCACCATAAAGGTCCGGCTCGCTTAGGAAAAGGATCGTGGCAGCCGCCCGCCGG
>JACCXK010000188.1 GCA_013697055.1 Alphaproteobacteria bacterium | reverse complement strand
CGGGCCGCGATCCCAAGCAGGTGGCGGTGCTGGTGATGCGGAGCTTCTTGACCCAGGCGCTGCGCGACGGCTTTTTCCATGCCGACATGCATCCCGGCAACCTGTTCATCGATGACAAGGGCCGGCTGGCGGCGGTGGATTTCGGCATCATGGGCCGGCTGGATGCGGGCATGCGCCGCTTCATGGCGGGGACCTTGGCCGGCTTCCTGCAGCGCGACTATCGCAAGGTGGCAGAGCTGCATTACGAGTTCGCCTTTGTGCCGCCGCATCATCCCATCGAGACCTTCGCACAGGCGATGCGTGCCGTGGGCGAGCCGATCTTCGGCAAGAGCGCCCGCGACGTCTCCATCGCGCGGCTCTTGGGACAATTGTTCGAGACCACCCGTCGCTTCGACATGCAGGCCCAGCCGCAACTGGTCCTTCTGCAAAAGACCATGGTGGTGGTGGAGGGCGTCTGCCGCGGGCTGGACCCCGACTTCGACATCTGGGAAGCGGCGCGGCCGGTGGCAGAACGCTGGGTGAGCGAAAATATGGGCCCGGAAGCGGCCCTGACCCGCGCCGGCGAAACCTTCGGGGCGCTGGGCAAGCTGGCCCAGGATCTGCCGCAACTGGTCAAGAATGCCGAGGACCTGTCGCAGATGGTGGCGGAAGGCGGCGTGCGCCTGCATCCCGACACAGCGCGCGCCATCGCCGCGGAGCAGGAACGCCAGAGCCGTCCCTGGCGGGTCGCCGTGATCGTGCTCACCGGCGCGATCGTGTTGGCGCTGATCCTACAGCGCTTTCTTTGACAGAATCGCAAAGCGGGTGGTGAGCGTCACCGCTGCGATCAGCAATCCGAACGCCAGCCCCAGCCAGATGCCGAAGCCTTTGAGGCCCAGCGGAAACGCCAGGATCAGGCACATGGGCGCGCCCGCCAGCCAATAGGAGGCACCCGCCAGCCACATCGGTCCGCGCGCGTCTTTCAATCCGCGCAGGCTCATGGAGGCGGCGACCTGGATGCCATCCACCAGCTGGAAGGCGGCGGCGACGGAGAGGAAGCTGACCGCCAGCGCCAGAACTTCTTCATTGTCGGGAATGTCCGGCAGCCACAATTGGGCGATGGGGCGCGGCCACAACAACAGCACCAGCGCGGTACAGCACATGAAGATCGCCGCCATGCCGATGGCGGTGAAGCCGGCGCGCCGGGCCGCGATGGCATCGCCCGCGCCCGCCGCCATGCCCACCCGCACCGTCGCCGCAAGCCCGATGCCCAGCGGGATCATGAAGGTGAGAGAGGGGATGGTGATGGCGATCTGGTGCGCCGCCAGCGAGGGAAGCCCGATGATGCCCATCGCCAATGCGGCGCCGTTGAACAGCGCCACCTCGAACACCATGGTGATGCCGATGGGCAGGCCCAGCCGGAAAAGTTCGGCAAAGCTTTGCCGGTGCCACTGCCACAGCCGGTGCAGGATGCGGTAACGCTTCAGGGCGGGCACCGCCAGGCACACCGCCAGCATGGCGACAAAGCTGAAGATGTTGGAGCTGGCACTGGCCAGCCCTGCGCCATAGAGGCCCAGCCGCGGAAAACCAAAATGGCCGAAGATCAGCGCATAATCGAAGGCGGCATTCCACAGCACCGCGACGGCGATCACCACCAGCGGGGGCACGGCGCGGCTCAGCGCAGTGGAAAAGCTGCGCAGCACCTGGAAGCTCATCGCGAAGGGCAGGCCCCAGGCCAGTCCCGACATGAAGATGGCGGCGTCCGAGGCCAGCATGGGTTCCTGGCCCAGCGCAGACAGGATGGGGCGAGTGAAAATCAGCACCGCCAGCAGCGGCAGCGAGATCAGCGCCACCGACCACAGGCCCATGCGCACCGCGATGCGGACTTCGCGCTGGTCGCGTTGCTTGGTACCAGCGATATGGGCGCCCTGGATATGCGCGATCACCGGCGACACCGCCATCGGCAACCCGCTGCCCAGCAGCCAGCACATTAAATAGAGGGTGTTGCCCAGCGCGGCGGCGGCCAGCGCCCGCTTGCTGAAATGGCCCAGCATGACGGTGTCGGTGGCCAGGATCACCATCTGGGCCAGCTGGGTGGCGGCCATGGGCACCGCCAGGCGCAAGAGTTCGCGCGCCTCCAGCAGCCAGGCATGGTGGCTGCCGGCGGGGATCACAGGTCCCGGATTGGCACATTGATCCGTCATGGCGGCGCAATAGCACAGGAGCGCGACGAAGGCGCGTCCAGACGCTATAAAAAGCCATGCAACCTTGGAACATCGCCCATCGCGGCGGCGCCCAGCTGATGCCGGAAAATACGCTGGCGGCGTTCGCCGATGCGCTGGCGCGCGGCTGTGATGGCGCCGAACTGGATGTGCAGTTGACGCGCGACGGCGTGGTGGTGGTGCATCACGATTTCCGCCTGAAGGCTGATCTGACGCGGAAGGGCGGCGGCTGGCTGACGGGGGCAGGGCCGCGCATCAAGGATCTGGCCTTTGAAGAGTTGCAGCACTTCGATGTCGGCACGGCGCGGCCCGGCAGCGATTATGCTTGGAGCCATCCGCTGCTAAAGCCGCTGGAAGCTTGTGTGCCGTCGCTGGAAGACGTCGTGGTGATGGCAGATCGCGGCTTCAAGCTGTTCGTGGAATTGAAATGCGATACCAGCGAAGACAGCGCCGATCCCATCGCGCTGGCCGATGCCGTTTATGAGATCTGCGCCGGGAGAGACAATCTCATCTTTGTCGGTTTCGACTGGCGGGCCCTGGCGCGCCTCAAGCGGCGCGCGCCCGGCGCCGAGTGCTGGTTCACCACAGAAAAATTGTGGGGCGATGCGCGGCCGGTGATCGAGGGTTTCGCCGAAGCGGGCGGAGAGGGCTGGTTTCCACACTTGGCGGACGCGACGCCGGATAATATCGCCCACGCCCGGACTTGCGGGTTGGAGGTCGGCGCCTGGACGGTCAACGCCCCCGCCGACATGCGCCGTTTGCTGGCGCTGGACGCAATCTGCACCGACCGGCCGGACTTGCTGGCACAGCTTTTATAGCGACGCGGGAACTTTCCCCTCCACTGCGTGTTTAACAGGCAGATTTTATGGGAGGTATTTCATGCCGCTTCTGACCGTTGTTATCGTGCTCATTGTCGTCGGCGTGCTGCTTTGGCTCGTCAATACCTACATGCCCATGGATGGCAAGATTAAGTCCATCCTCAACGCTGTTGTTGTGATCGCGGTGGTAATCTGGCTGCTGCAGGCGTTCGGCGTGTTGGGTGATTTGGGTGCAATCCGGGTAGGCAGGTAGGCCGCCGGCCGCTCGCCCAAGCTCGCGGCGTTACTC
>JACCXK010000180.1 GCA_013697055.1 Alphaproteobacteria bacterium | reverse complement strand
CCGTTAATGCAGAGGCTCATAGCGGCCCCAACGGTCCGCAGCCCTGATGTTAAAAAAGGCCCGGCGGTGAGCCGGGCCTTCTCTAGTAAAGTGCGCTGATCAGCGCTGCTTGTTCTGCTGGTCGCTGGAACCGGACTGGCTGCCCTTCTGGCTGCTCTTGTCGTCCTGGTTCTGCTGGCCCGGCTGGCGCTGCTGTTGGCCGGAGTGCTGGCCCGACTGCGGCTGGTTCTGGTGCTTCTGGCCCGACTTGTCGTTCTGATTGCTCTGGTTGGTCATTCTTCTCGTCCTCCAAAGGATGGTTTGTCCCAGCCCTTTGTGAACCCATCCCAAAAACCATCGTTCCTGTGGAACATCGCGGTTCCCAAGGTTTCTTCGTGCATAATCCGTCACTTGCCCAAAGACGCGGCTTGCCGATTTCGCAGGCGCAAACTATCGGCTGGTTTGATCCTGTGGAAACTCGCGCTTAGGATCGCGGCAACAAGAACAGAATCGCTGGGGTGGATTTATGCAAATTATCGCGCGCGCGCTCAGCCGCCGCCGCCTCTTGGCGTCGGTGGCCGCAGTGCCGATCCTGGCCGCGTCGGCGGACGGCCGCACCATTTCCGGCGAACTGCCCTGGTCGCCTTTCGCGGGGGAGCCGCCGCGTCCGGTCAATCCGCTGGGCTGGTACTTCTTCACCCCCGGCGAGGCGGCGACCATCGAAGCCATCGTCGACCGTTTCATTCCCGGCGATCATTTGTCGCCCGGCGGCAAGGACAGCGGCTGCGCCGTGTTCATCGACCGCCAGCTGGCCGGCAGCTTCGGCCAGTCCAGCCGGCTCTATATGAAGGGGCCCTTCATGCCGGGCCTGCCCACCCAAGGCTATCAGGGCGATCTCGCCCCGGCCGGGCGCTATCGCCTGGGGTTGCGTGCGCTCGCCGACTACACCAACGGCACCTACAAAAAGGATTTCCGTGCTCTCAGCATCGAGCAGCAGGACACCGTGCTGGCGGGCCTGGACGGCGGCAAGATCAAGCTCAAATTGAAGCCCGGTTTTTCCACCAAGGAATTCTTCGAGTTGATGCTGCAGAACACCATGGAAGGCTTCTTCGCCGACCCGCTGTATGGCGGCAACCGCGGCATGGCGAGCTGGAAGATGATCGGCTTTCCCGGCGCGCGTTACGACTATCGCGACCATATCGACAAGCACAATCAGCCATATCCCAAGGGCCCGGTCTCCATCTACGGACAGGTGTGAATTGGCGAAGGCGCTTCCCCGCAAGGACGCGGTGATCATCGGCCTGGGCTGGACCGGCGCCATCCTGGCCCAGCAGCTCACCGAGGCCGGCCTGAACGTGGTCGCCATCGAGCGCGGGCCATGGCGCGACACTTCCACCGATTTCAATGTCGCCTATATGCAGGACGAGTTGCGCTATGCCGTGCGCAAGGACCTGTTCCTGCAGCCCAACGTCGAAGCCATGACCATGCGCAACAGCGCCGGCCAGACGGCGATGCCGATGCGCGATTACGGCTCCTTCCTGCCGGGCAATGGCGTGGGCGGGGCGGGGGTGCACTGGAACGGCCATACCTGGCGCTTCACGGACGAGGATTTCTCGATTCGAACGCACCTGACCCGGCGTTATGGCGCCGCCAAGCTCAAGGGCCTGATGCTGCAGGACTGGGGCGTGACCTGGAACGAGATCGAGCCCAGTTTCGACCAGTTTGAATATCTCGCCGGCATTTCCGGCAAGGCGGGCAACCTCAAAGGCCAGATGCAGGCGGGCGGCAATCCGTTCGAAAGCCCGCGCTCGCGGGAATATCCCACGCCGCCGATGAAGATGAGTTATGCGCCGACCCTGTTCGCGCAAACCATGAGCGGCATCGGCTATCACCCATTTCCCACGCCCTCGGCCAACCTTTCCCAGTCTTATGTGAATACGCTGGGCGTGCGCATGGGCCAGTGCACCTATTGCGGTTTCTGCGAGCGTTTCGCCTGCGGCAACTATTCCAAGGCCAGCCCCCAGACCACCATCCTGCCGGTCTTGATCAAGAAGCCCAATTTCGAGGCCCGTACCGAATGCGAAGTGCTGAAGGTCAATCTCACCCCCGATGGCCGCCACGCGCGCAGCGTCACTTATCTGGATGCCAATGGTGTGGAATTCGAGCAGCCGGGCGACATCGTGGCGATCTGCGCCTATGGCTTGATGAATGTGCGCATGATGCTGCTGTCGAAAATCGGCGCCCCGTATGATCCGGTCACCGGCGCTGGTACGGTGGGGCGGAATTATTGCTACCAGACCAACAGCGCCGCCCGCATGTTCTTTGAGGGCAAGCACTTCAATCCCTTTATCGGCGCGGGGACCCTGGGCCAGAGCATGGACGATTTGAACGGCGATGCCTTCGATCATTCCAAGCTGGATTTCGTGGGCGGGGCGGGGATCAACTGCGTGGTGAGCAACGGCCGGCCGATCAGCAATCGGCCCACCGTGCCGGGCAGCCCACGCTGGGGCGCCAAGTGGAAGCAGGCCACGGTGGATGGTTATCAGAACTCCATGGGCTTCACCTCCCAGGGTTCGTCCTATCCGGTGCGGGAGAATTACCTGGACCTGGATCCGACCTATACCGACCGGCACGGCCGGCCGCTGCTGCGGGTGACTTTCGACTTCCCCGACAACGACGTCGCCATGTCGCATTATGTCTCGGACCAGATGGAAAAGATGACCAAGCCGTTCAACGCCAAATATGCCGCGGTGTCGCGGATCAAAAAGGGGTGGGATGCCGTGCCGTACCAGAGCACGCACAATACCGGCGGCGCCGTGATGGGCGCCGATCCCAAGACCAGCGCGGTGAACAAATATCTGCAAAGCTGGGACGTGCCGAACGTGTTCGTGGTCGGCGCCTCCGCCTTTGCGCACAATGCCGGCCTCAATCCCACCGGCACGGTGGGGGCGCTGGCCTATTGGGCGGCGGAAGCCATCACCACCCAATATATCAAAAACCCTGGCGCGCTGGTGCACGCATGAAACAAATCCTTCTTGCTGCGGCGTTCGCCGCACTTTCCTCCTCCGCCATGGCCCCGCCGACGGACGCGGGCAAATACCAGGTCGCGCTGGGCGACTGCGAAGGCTGCCATGGCAAGAACCTGGCCGGCGGCGTGGTACTGACCACGCCCTTCGGCAGGATGGTGACGCCCAACATCACGCCCGACAAGGACACCGGCATCGGCAATTACACGGCCGAGGATTTCGCCCGCGCGATGAAGGCCGGTATCGCGCCGGGGGGCAAGCTGCTGTATCCGGCGATGCCCTATCCGTCCTATGCGCGGATGAGCGATGCGGATATCGCGGCGCTGTGGACCTATATGCGCACCGTCAAGCCGGTGAAGAACAGCGTCAACGTCAACCAGCTGAAATTTCCCTTCAACCTGCGCTTCATGATGCGCGGCTGGAACATGCTGTTCTTCGCGCCCGCGCCCTATGCCAACAATCCGGCCAAGAGCGCGGCATGGAACCGTGGCGCTTACCTGGTGAGCGGCGCCGGCCATTGCGGCGCCTGCCACACTTCCAAAAATCCGTTCGGCGCCGACAAAAGCACGGCTTTGACGGGCGCCGCGTTGCTGGGCTGGTTTGCGCCCGACCTGACCAGTGACCAGGGCGCCGGCCTTGGCTCCTGGAGCAACGCCGACATCGTGACGTATCTGCAGACCGGCCGGAACAATCATTCGCTGGCGTCCGGGCCGATGGCCGAGGCGGTGGAGAATTCCACCTCGAAGATGAATGACGCGGACCTCAAGGCCATCGCTGTCTATCTCAAAGACCTGCCGGCTTCGCGCGGCAATGGCGGCGGCGCCACCGGTATCGAAGCCCAGATGAAATCGGGCGCGAACCTTTATGACATCAGTTGCGCTGCCTGCCATGGCCGGGACGGCAAGGGCAGCCTGATCTTCCCGCCGCTGGCCGGCAATCCGACCGTGCGCCAGGTGCGGGCTGACAGCATTGTGCGCATGGTTCTGGCGGGCGGCCGCGGCGCCTCCACAGCCAAGGCGCCGACAGGGCAGGGTATGCCCAGCTTCGCCTGGCGGCTGAGTGACAGCCAAGCGGCTGACATCCTCACCTATATTCGCAACAACTGGGGAAACCGTGCGCCGGCCGTGTCGCCGGAGACGGTGGGCCATATCCGCAGCGCGCTACGTTCCGGCAGCTAGCATCTGTTCGTAAGCCGCTTCCAGATCGCGCGCCAAATGTGACGTGTCGAACAGGGGCGAGCCTGCCGCCAGCTTTTCGCGGGCCGCCTTGAGCCGCGCCGGATCGCGCGCCAGCGCCAGGGCCAGCCTTTCATAATCTTCCGCTGTCTCCGCGATCAACTCCGGCAGTCCCGCCGCCGTCAGCAGGCTGGCCGAAACCCGCGCTGCAAAGGCGCCGCCGCGCCGGGTCAGCACCGGCAGGCCTGCAAACAGCGCATCACAGGCCGTGGCATGGGCGTTGTAGGGATGGGTATCCAGGAACAGGTCGGCCAACCGGTGGCGCGCCAGATGCACTTCCAGCGGCGCCGGCTTGGCGAAGATCAATCGCGCCGGATCGACGCCCTGGACCTGCGCCGCCTTTTGCAGATTGGCCTTGGCCTTGTCGCCGGCCTGTTTCAGCCACAACACGCTGCCGGGCAGGGCGCTCAGCAGCCGCAGCCACGTGGCGAAGACGGATGCCGTGATCTTGAAATTGTTGTTGAAGCAGCAGAACACAAAGCCGTCCTGCGGCAGGCCGGCTTCAGCGCGGCTGGGTACTGTGCCAATGGTGCGGCTGGTGTCATTGGGAAAAAAGCACGCCGGCAGGTTGGCGATCTTTTCTGAAAAAGCCGACGTATTCGGCGCGACGACGCGGTCGGCAATCACATAATCCACAAAGGGCGCGGCGGTGGTGCCGGCATAGCCCAGCCAGGTGGCCTGCACTAGGGCGGGGCGGTGGCTCAATATGTCGAAATTGTCGCCATTGGTATGGCCGTTCAAATCGACCAGCACATCGACTTCTATCTGCCGCAAGCGCTGTGCCACGGCGGCGGCGGGCAGGTCGGCGGCGTCGATGAAGGTATCAAACGCCGCGACCAGGCGGCGGCGCTGGGCGCTTCCGTCATCCTGATTGGTGCCCACACCGATAACGTCAAAGCGGAAACGGTCATGGCTTTCGATCAGCTGCACCACTTGCGTCGCCACCGGATGATGGCTGACGTCCGAGGAAATATAGGCCAGCCGAATCTTGTCATGCTTGTACGGCGCTGTGGCCAGCGGCGGAGGCAATGCGGGGAAGCGGGCGGCAATGGCATTGCCAGCGCATTGGCGCTGCAGCATCTCGTCATCGTTATAGGCCAGCAAAGTCCAGGGCGAGATGGCTTCGCCGTTCCCGATCCGCTGGGTCATCTGGGCCGCGATTTCGGCGCTGCGGCTCCAGTCGCAGAGATTGAGCGCCGCGATGGCCGCGCCGGCAAAGGCTTCCGGCTTGCTGGCCAGTGCGCTGTCGAAATCCGCCAGCGCCTCGTCATGGCGCTTGAGCTGCTGCAGCGCATTGCCGCGATTGTTCAGCGCCTCGGCATAGCCGGGGCTGAGGGACAGCACCTGGTCATATACCGCCACGGCTTCGTCATAGCGCAGCAGGCCCTGCAGCGCGTTGCCGCGATTGTTCAGCACTTGCGGATCGCCGGGACGCAAGGACAGCGAGCGGTCGAAGCAACCCAGCGCATCGGCGAAGCGCTTGAGTTCCAGCAGCGCAGCTCCGCGATTGTTGAAGGCGGTGGCGAATTTCGGCGCCAGCCGCAGCGCCTGGTCGTATGCCGCCAGCGCCTCAGCGGGCCGCTTGAGATCCTGCAATACGCTGCCGCGATTGTTCAGCGCCTCGACATTGTCCGGGGCCGCCGCCAGCGCCTGGTCATAAGCGGCGAGGGCTTCCGCAGGCCGGCCCATTGCCTGCAACACCGTACCGCGATTGTTCAACGCCTGCGGCCAACCGGGCTTGGCCGCCAGGGCGCGGTCAAAGCCCGCCAGCGCTTCGTCCGGCCGGTTCAGGCCTTTCAACACATTGGCGTGGTTGAGCAGGGCCTCGGGATCATCGGGATGGATCGCCAGCGCCGCCCCGATATCGGCCAGCGCCTCTTCCATGCGGCCGGTTTGCGCCCTGAGCACGCCCAGCAGATGGCGGGCGGTGAAGTCGCCGGGCTGGGCCGCCAGCACCTGCAAATACAGGCGTTCGGCATCGGCCAATCGTCCGCTGCGGTGCAGCGCGACCGCCTGTTCGCTGAGAGTCTGGCTGTTCATCGGCGCCGATGGTATCCCTTTGGGGGCCTGCAAAAGCAATGGGGACCGACATGCAAGCTTTCCGCCGCCGCGATGCCTTGATCTCGGTGGGGGCCCTGATGGGGGCCGCCGCGCTGTCGCCGGCCTTCGCCGCCGACACGCCGGTGATCGAGTGGAACATGCACATGTTCAGCGCCAACACCGCGAAATTCCCGTTTCATCCGCAGGCGGCCTACAAGCCCGACGCCACAAAATTTCCCGCCGATCCTCTGGTCGCCTACCAGGCGTATCTGAAGGCCACGGGCATCGACAAGGCGATGTTCGTGCAGCCCGAGCCCTATGGCGACGATCATACCTTGGTGCTGGACTGCCTGCGCCGCACTTCGGGCGCCCAATTCAAGGGCACCAGCCTGTTTTACCCGAAGAATCCGGAGTCGCCGAAAAAGCTGGCGGCGCTGGTGAAAAGCCAGCCGCGCATCGTCTCCACCCGCTTCCATGCCCATCGCGGCAAGGAGATCTATCTGGATTCCTTCGCCGCCGATTATGTCCGCGCCCTATGGCGCCAGGCAGTGGAGCTGGGCATGGTGATCGAACTGCATATCGGGCCGAACTATGCGCTCCAGGCGGCCGATGCCATCAAGGCCTTTCCCGGCTGCAAGGTGCTGATCGACCATATGTGCGAGCCCAAGCTGGGCAACCCGTACGAGTATGCCAATGTGCTGGAGCTGGCCAAGCTGCCCAATGTCTATATGAAGATTTCCGGCATGGGCTATATCGCCGATGACGGGCCGGACTATCGCAGCATCCTGCCCTTCACCACCCGGCTGATAAAGGAGTTCGGTCCGGACCGCATCGTATGGAGCGGCGATTCCCCCCATATCGCCGATGTGCACATGAAAGGCTATTCGGCCGCCGACATCGCCAAGGTCAAGGGCGGCAATCTGCAGCGCTTGTTGAACTGGGGCTAGTAGCCGCCGTAAGCGCCGCCATGGTGCCCATGGTGGCGGTAGTAGACGCCGCTATAGGGCTGGCCATAGCCGCCATAAGGCTGCCCGTAATAGCCGCCGCCCTGACCGCCGTAATACTGATTGTCATCCATCTGGTAGTAGCCGGGTTCGCCATAGGCGTAATAGCTGCCCCCGCCGCCATAGCCCTGATAACCGCTGTCGAAACCGCCGTCATAGCCGGCATAGGCGCCTGGCGAATAGCCATAGGGCGCGACGCAACCGGCCAGGGGCAGCAGGGCGGCCAGGATCAGGGCGGTGGCGAGTTTCTTCATCAGAGGCCTCGGCTCGAAAATCTGTGGCAGAATGATACACGCTGGGGTGGTTCGCGCGAGGCGATGCGGGGATTAAGGTAAACGGAGGCGGCGATGGATGGGCGGCGCGACTTTCTTCTGGCGGCGGGGGTGCTGGCCCTGGCGGCCGGCAGCGCCAAAGCCGAGACGTTGCCCGCTGTTCCGCTGGCGCCGCCCAAGCATCACATCCGGTTCGCGGTGTGCGGCATCAGCCATGACCATATCCACGGCATGATCGGCGCTATCCAGCGCGGCGGCGGCGAGTTGGTGGCCTGGTGGGGCACCGAACCCGACAAGGCGCCTGCGTTCCTGCGGCGCTATCCGGACGCCAAGGCGGCGCGCAGCGAGGACGAGGTGCTTCACGACGCGAGCGTCCAACTGGTGCTGTCGTCCCATATCGCCAGCGAGCGGGCCGGCATCGGCGTGCGCGCGATGCGGGCGGGCAAGGATTTCCTGTCCGACAAGCCCGGCATCACCACGCTCGAAGACCTGGCCTTGGTGCGGAAGACCATCGCCGAGACCGGCCGCAAGTTTGCCATCCTCTATTCCGAGCGTTTGGAAGTGAAAGCCGCGGTCCATGCCGGCGAACTGATCGCCCGCGGCGCCATCGGCAAGGTGATCCAGACCATCAACCTCGCGCCCCACCAGGTGATCCAGAACGCCGGCGACAATGGCGGCGGCGCGGCGCGCCCGGACTGGTTCTGGGAAGACGCCCAGTATGGCGGCATCCTGTGCGATATCGGCTCGCACCAGATCGACCAGTTCCTGTTCTATACCGGCTCACGCCAAGCCGAGGTCGTGGCGTCGCAAGTCGCCAATCTGCGCCATCCCGATCATCCCCATTTCCAGGATTTCGGCGACATGATGCTGCGCGGGGACGCTGGCTTCGGCTATGTGCGGCTGGACTGGTTCACCCCCAGGGGATTGGGCACCTGGGGCGACGGGCGGCTGTTCGTGCTGGGCACTGATGGCTATATCGAGCTGCGCAAATACGCCAATGTCGCGGTATCGGGTCAAGGCAACAACCTGTTCGTGGTGGATGGCAAAAGCGCCCGTTACATCGATTGCAACAATGGCCCGCTGCCTTTCGGGCCGGACTTTGTCGCCGATGTGGTGATGCGCACCCACATCGCTCAGGACCAGGCGCAGTGCCTGCTGGCGGCGGAGCTTTCCATCCGCGCCCAGCTGGCTGCCAAACGCGTCACCATGGCGATCTGAAGAAAAAGGGCCACCTTTTCACTTCGGTGCATCGGGACAGAAAGGTGTCCCTCAGGCATACTGTTTTCATTTTTGAGGGCGGGGAAATGATTTTCGAACAGATCGCCACCGGCGGCTGCCAGTCCTATCTCCTGGGTTGCAGCGACACCCATGCCGCCATCCTGATTGATCCCAACCAGGCGCAGATCGATCGCTATCTCGGCCTGGCGGCCAAGGACGGCCTTCGCATCCGCTATGTGCTCGATACCCATACCCATGCCGACCATTTCTCGGCCGCCAGGGAACTGGGCAAGACGCTGGGCGTGCCGGTCGTGGCCAGCAAGCTCTCGCCGGCCCCCTATGCCGGCTTCCGGCTGGACGATGGCGAAATCCTGCGCGTCGGCAACATGCGGCTACGCGCCCTGCACACCCCGGGTCACACCCGCGACTCCATGTGCGTGATGGCCGACGACCGCATCTTCACCTGTGACACTTTGCTGATCGGCGCCACCGGCCGCACCGATCTTCCCACCGGAAATCCCGATGCGCTGTACGACAGCCTGTTCAACATCGTGCTGAAGCAGGCGGCGGATTTGAAAGTCTTCCCGGCGCACGACTATAAAGGCCGCGGCCACTCCACCATCGCGGCAGAAATCGCAAGTAACCCCCGTCTGCAAAAGCGCGACCGCGCCGACTTCATCGCCATGATGACAGAACTCAATCTTGACGCTCCAACGCATCTCACCGAGGCGCTGCGCACCAACATGAGCGGCGGCAAGACGGTGGCGCAGCTGCTGGCCGACGCTTCTGCCCAGATACCCTTCGTCTCCATGACCGAGTTGGCCGAGCGCGTCGCCCGCAACGATCTAGGCCTGATCCTGCTGGACGTACGGGAGAAGGATGCCTTCACCGCCGGCCACATCCCCGGCGCCCAGCACCTGCCGCGCGGCCAACTGGAGTTGCGCGTCAACAAGGAATTGCCCGATCCCACCCGCCGCATCCTGGTGGCTTGCGAGTTCGGGCAGATTTCCACCCTGGCGGCGGCAACCTTGCGCGAACTGGGGTATGTCCAGGCGGCTGCGCTGGACGGCGGCATGAAAGCCTGGCGCGAAAGTGGCCTGCCGCTCAGCACACTCTAGTCCGGCGCTTATTTCAAAATCCGGACCATCCCGCCTGATATTCCGCAAACTCCACCTTCGCGCCAATTCTGGCGGCAAATTCCGCCACCATGCGGCCTTTGCCCCCAATAATGGGCGGGGATATGAAATTGATGGCGTTGTTTTGTCCGCGCACGAAGTAGGCGGAATTTGCACAGTCATCGACGACGACCAGAGTGTCTTTTCTCAAGATGCGCAACACCGCGCATAGCTCCATCAAATGATGCGCAGCGGACGGATACCAATGATGCCAATCCAGATCGTAGGCATCCAGATACACCAGGTCGGCCGTCCGGTCCTTCATCAGAAAATCGGCTGTCAGCCTAGCCAGATATTTTACGCTATCATCGCTCGTCAAAGTGGTTTTCGGGCCGGTAAATGTGCTGGCGTAATCAATCGCTGATTTGTTGATATCGACGGAATATAACTTCGACTCCGCAGCATGATGGTGAATGTATTTGTCAAACAGGATTGTGCTCTGGCCTTCGCCGGACCAGTCATTGACCCGGGCACAACCCGTTTCAATGATATTGACCGGCCTGTTCAGCCGGTCCAAATACTCAAACATCGTGCGAAATGTATTCGCACGCAAAGCGAGCCTGGGTGCAGCCTCGCCCTCGAAGAAATTCCAGAATTCCGGTGACGTCCCCATTGTTCAGGTCCTGATTGTAAGCGTATGCCGTCCTCTCGGGCGCGTGACGCGCCTTGGATGTCGAATTCAGGTGCCGTATGTCAGCGCCAGCCGGCAGGTTGGTCAAGACCGCGCCGCCGGGGCAATAAAAAAAGGGCCGGATTGCTCCGGCCCTTTTCGCTGAATGTGTGCCCTGATCAGCCGCCGCCGGTCGAGGCGATCAGGTGGAAGGCCGCCGCGGGCGCGCCCAGGGTGACGGTGGCCAGGGTGGCGCCGCCGGTGGTCAGTAGGGCCGCCTTGACGTTGTTCTGGCTGTCGCTGAACAGCAGGTCGCTGAAGCCGTCATTGTTGATGTCCTCGGCGCCGCGCAGGATGAAGTTGTCGCCCGGGGTGACAACCGTGGGCGCGGCGATGTTGATCGGCATGCCGGTCTGGACCGCACCGTTCATGGTCCAGATCTGGGCCGAGAAATCAGTCTGGTTCTGGAACATGATGTCGCTCTTGCCGTCATTGTTGAAGTCGCCCGAACCGACGGCCTTCAAGTTGACGCCGTTGTTCAGCGCAGCCCCGGTGGTGGCGATGGTGCCGCCGTTCATCAGGAACACTTCGGTCTGGCCAGTCGTGTTGTTCGACCACAATATGTCGCTCTTGCCGTCGCCATTGAAGTCGCCGGAACTGACGATGTTCCAGCTCGCGCCCGGGCCCGTGACGGTGGAAGCCGAGTTCACCGTACCGATGGCATCGGTGGAGTTGGCCTTCACGATCAGGATGCGGGCATTGCCCATGCCGTCCTGCAGCAGCACGTCCGAGGACGCGTCGCCATTGAAATCACCGGCGCTGATGGCGGTCCAGCCAGCCGTCGAAACGCCCATCGGCAAGGTCAGGGCGGTGGTGCTGAAGGTGGTGGTCGGCGCCGGGCCGGTGATGGCGGTGATCACTTCCAAGTTGCCGGCGGTGTCCTGCAACAGCAGGCCGGCGTTGCGGTCGGTGTCCGGGCTGAACTGGCCGGTGCCGATCACCTTGAAGCCGGCGGCGGCGACCGACTGGATCGGACCGCCGGGCTGGACGCTGATGAAGATATCGCCGGTGGTGTTGTTCTGGAAGATCAGGTCGCCAAAGCCGTTATTGTTGGTGTCGCTGACGTGGCTCGGCGACAGGAACTTGACGCGCTCGATGTTGGTGAGCTTATCGGTGGCGTCCGGGCCGCCCGCCACCGTGACCGGGCCGGGCAGGGCGCCGGTGATCATGTACTGGGTTTCGCGACCGGAGAAATAGGCCACGTCGGTGCCCGTGCCGCCGTCCAGCGTATCGTTGCCAAGGCCGCCGAACAGGATGTCGTTGCCGCCATTGCCGTTCAGCGTGTCATTGCCGCCCAGGCCCGACAGGAAATCGTTGCCCATGCCGCCATTCAGGATGTTGTTGCCGTTCGAGCCGGTGACGCTGCCCTGGATGTCGTCCGCCAGCTGCACGCTGCCGAACTTGTTGATGATGTTGCTCTGTCCGTTGAAGATGAAGGTGCCCGCGCCCAGGTCGATGGTGGTGATGTTGAACGTCATCGGCGGGCCGGGTGTGAAGGTATCGAACAGGTTCAGGCTGTTGTTGCCCGTGCCGTTGAAGATATTGCCTGAAATGCTGGCGCTGTAGGTCGGCCCCAGCTCGTTCAGGGTGATGTCCAGTTCCTGGGCGCCAAGGTTCACGATATTGCCGCTGATGGTGATCTTCTGGCCGATGGCTTCCAGCACCACCGCGCCCATATTCGCGGCCTTGGAGATGGACACGATGTTGCCGCTGACGGTGGCGGTGGCGTTGGCGAACTTGGCATCGGCGGCCAGCAGCACCTTGTTGATGTTGCCCTGGACGATGTTGCCGTTGACGGTGGCGGTCTTGGTGCCGAAGCCGGGCATGCCGTGATTGAGGGTGGTGTCCGGGGTGAACTGGCCGGCGCTGGCGGTGATGAACACATCGGTCGCCATGCTGCCGGTATACTGGACGATGTTGCCGTTGATGGTGGCGGTGGCGTTGCCGTTCCTGGCGCCGTCACCGGCGGTGGCGATGGCGTCGATCTCGATCTTGGTGAGGTTCTTGTTGGTCTGGATGATGTTGCCATTGATGGTGGCGGTGGCGTTGCCGCCATTGCCGGCGCCATTCCCGTTGCCACCCTTGGCCGCACCGGTGATCACCAGGGTGGGGCCGACCGGCTTGTTGTAGATATTGCCGACGACGGTGATGGAGGCATTGCCGCCATTGCCGCCCGTGGTGCCGTTGCCGCCGATGGCGGGGCCCGGCACGGTGTTGGTGTCGGCGCCGATGATACCGGCATAATTCAGGGTAACGTTCGCACCATTGGCCATAGCTAGCTCCTGGCTCCTGCGACGGCCGAAGTGGCGCGCCCCCAGCGTTCCAGCCGGCAGTCTCATTATGAAACAGTTTGGAATTCAAGGGGACGGACGGCTTGTTTCCATTCTTGAACGCACACAAACCCGGGAAACCGCCGCATTAGGCAGTTAACCATGTTTTGGGATAGTCGCCGTGACTCGCCGGTTCTGAAGCCCGGCGTACTTCAGGGCTCGCGCAGGCTCTCGTCGCTGATGCGCAGCACCGGATCCAGCATGTAGGAGGCGATGGAGCGCGTGCCGGTCTTGATCTCGGCCGAGGCGACGAGGCCGGGCTTGAGATAGATCTTGCGCGCCGCCAGCTTGCTGGCGTTGTCGTTCAGCTTCACCTGGGCGCGATAGACCAGCCTGGAGCCGTCATCGCCTTCCTTGATGGGCTGCGAGTCGGGGCTGAGCACGGTAAGCACGCCAGAGACGGTGCCGAAGCGCTGGAAGGGATAGGCTTCCAGCTTCACGCGCACCGTATCGCCCAGTTTCAAGTAAGACACGTCGCGCGATGGCACATTGGCTTCGATGTAAAGGTCAGCGCCGTCCGGCACGATGGTGACAAGCGTTTCAGCCTCGCGCAGCACCGAGCCCACCGAACGGTCGGCGACCTGCTGCACCACGCCACTCACCGGCGCGACCAGCTCGGTCAGTTCGTGCATGCGGCTGGCCTTTTTCATGTTCTCGGTGGCTTCCGACAGCTCCTGGCGGGCCTTGACCAGTTCCTGGTTGTGGTCGCTGCGCCACTTCTGCAGGTAGGCCTGGCGCTCATGCTCGGTTTCGCCGCGCTGCTGCACCAGCTTGTCGCGTTCGCCGGACGTGTTGCGCAATTTCAGCTGAGAATCGATCAACGCGCTCTGGGCGCGCATCACGTCCAGGGTGGCGGCGGCCTTCTGCTGGCGCAGCCGTTCCTGCATCTCCACCACGCGCTGGGCCATGTTCAACTGCTGCTGGATGCCGGGCAGGGCGCTTTCATCGGTGCTGATCTGGGATTGCACTTGCGCCAGCCGGCTGTCGCGCTGGCTGACCTCGGCCCGGAAGTCGTTCATCTCCTGCTGGTAAATCTGGCCTTGCGTGTTGCGCTCGGGCCCGTCCTCGGGGCCGGCGCTGAACGGCGCGCCGCTGAGCTGGGCTTCCAGCCGCTGGGTTTGGGCGGTCAGCGAGGCGATTTTTTGCTGCAGCGAACTGACATCGGCATTGGCGAAGGCCGGATCGAAGCGCACCAATACCTGGCCCTTGACGACATGATCGCCCGTCTTGACCGCGACCTCGATGATGCGGGAGGTGCTGAAAGGCTGCATCACCAGCATCGGGGTGCGGGTGGCGACCTTGCCCGGCGCCACCACCACGATGCGGTCCACCGTGCCGATTACCGACCACAGCACCGCCGTGGTCAAGAGGATCAGCACGATCCACAGCGCGGCATGGGCCGACAGCGGCACCGGCGCTTCTTCTATGGCGGCGGCGTCGGACTGGAAGTCATTGGTGGTGCGGTCCAGGCGCGCCGTCTCGCGGAAATTGTCGTTGGCCCGCGGCGGCTTGTCGGGGGCGTGTGCGTCGCTCATGCCGCACCCGAATGCTGCTGGTTCCACAGCTGGTTGTAGACGAAATTGCGCTGCAGGAGCTGGGCGTGGCTGCCCACATCATTCAGCATGCCATTGTCCAGCACCAGGATGGCGTCGGCATCGCGGATGGTGGCGAGGCGATGCGAGATCACGATGGTGGTGCGGCCCTTGGCGATTTCCTTCAGGTTCTTGA
>JACCXK010000165.1 GCA_013697055.1 Alphaproteobacteria bacterium | reverse complement strand
GGGCAGGCCCAGCCGGTCGGCGACGAACTTCACCTTCAGGCAATTGCCCGAAATGGAATCGCCATAGACGGTCATGGCAGCGTTATCGAGCGACATGCGAGCCCCCTCAGGATCGCTTTATCTAGGGCCGGTCGCGCGCGATCCGCAAGACCGTGGCGTTGTTGTTTTCCGCCACCCAGATCGCGCCATCCTGGGCCACCGCCAACCCCAACGGCGAACCCTTGGGATGGCTGCCGTCCACATTATTCCAGCCTGGCGTGAGCAAAAGCGGTTCGGAAGCAGGCCCCGGATAGGGCAGGCTGACCACCTCATCGCCGTTCTCCCCTGCGTAGGCTGCATAATGGGCATTCGGTGTCAGCACGGGTACGCCCTTGGAATCGACCGTGAAGGCGCCGATGCGCGCCCCGGCGACTCGATAGCCGTGCATGGACAGGATCAGTTTGCCCTTGAGCTCTGGGAACATCCGCCCGTCGTAATACAGCATGCTGAGCGGCGCGCTGTGCGGCGGCAACAGGCGCACCGGCGGCGTATAGGCGCTGCCGTTGCAGTCAAACACATGCTTCGGGCCCCACACCGGGTTGGTGCCGTGCATGTCATAACAATAGGGCCAGCCATAATGGGCGCCCTGTTTGAGGACATTGAATTCCTCGAACGGCGTGTCGGCGGGGGCGAAATCCTCACTGTTCTCCGCTTGCAGCAGGGTGCCGGAGCCGTGACGCGCCATCGCCACCGAATTGCGCAAGCCGTGCGCCATCACGGTGAAAGTCGGCTCCCACTTGCCGTCGCCCAGGTATTTGTAGCGGCGGATGCCGGCCGCCATATAGTCGCCTTCCGCCTGGTTGCAGACCTTGTCGCCGTCCGGCGGGCCGTCCTTGCTGGATGGCACGCCGACCAGGCACTGGTCGGATGGCGCGCCCACCGAGACCAGCATGTCGTTGTTGGTGTCGAACAGGAAGGTGGAGAGGGGATGGAAATTGAAACGCTTGCGCGTATCGGGCGCGTCGGCGATCACGGTTTCGATGGTGGCCTTGGGATCGGCGGCCATCGGGTCAAAGCGGAAGATGCGGCCCTGTTCGTTGACATAGACCAAGCCGGCCGGGCCATAGGCGATGGCGTGTGGCATGTAGAGATCGGAAAGTACCGGCGTGACGGTCGTGGGCTTGCCGGGCTCGGCGCTGATGCGAAAGACCTTGCCGCCGGCGCTGTTCCATTTGCCCATGTCGGTGAGCAGCAAGTCTTTGGTTCCCTTCAGCGGCAGCAGCACGCGCGGCAGCAAGACGGTGCGGCCTTCAAAATCGGTGGCGGGCGGGGCAACGATAATGCCGGCGCAGAAACCCGGCGCCATTTTGATGCCGGCGCGGGGAAAGCCATCGCAGGTGCCGCTGGGGGTGTAGAAAGTGCGCGCGCTGGCTGGAACGATAGCACAAGCAGCCGCCAGTAAGCCCCAAGTCCACAAACGCCCCATCACCATCCCCCGTCCTTGTTTATGCGTTCTTTAAACTGCCGCGCTTATTCATTCTTGAGGCTTCCGCCTCGGCCGAACAACAGCGGCTTGCGATTGTCGATCACGCGCCGGTTGACGCCCATCCAGCCGATCTCGCCCGAGAAGCGGCCATGTTCGATCTTGGGGCAGCGGTTCATTACTACCGTCAGCCCAGCATCAGCGGCAATCTTCTCGGCTTCGGGGCTGATGACGCTGAGCTGCATCCACAGCACCTTCACACCCAGCCGGTCCTGCTCCGCCACGGTTTCGCGCGCGATGTCGGGCGCGTATTTGGCCTCGCGGAAGATATCGACCATGTCCACCGGCGCGGGCACCTCTTTCAGAGAGCCATAGACCTTCTGGCCCAGAATCTCCTTGCCCACCATGCCGGGATTCACGGGAATGACTTTGTATCCTTTGTTCAGCAGATACATCATGGCGAAATAGGAAGGGCGGATATCGTTGCCGCTGGCGCCGACCATGGCGATGGTCTTCACAGAGCGCAAAATCGATTTGATCAAACTGTCGGGATATTGCGGCAGCGCTAGCTCGGCCACTTTGGCTCTCTCTTCTCAAGGAACGCGCTGATGCCTTCGCACGCTTCGCCGTCCAGCATGCTCTTGGTCATGATCCGGCTGGCATAGGCATAGGCCTCGCTCAGCGGCATCTCCAACTGGCGGTAAAAAGCTTCCTTGCCGATCTTCAGGGTGCCACGCGGTTTGCCGGCGATGCGGTTCGCCAGGGCCATGGTTTCGCTTTCCAGGATTTCCGGCGCCACGAGCCTGTTGATCAGCCCGATGCGCAGCGCCTGTTCACCATCGATCGGCTCGCCGGTCAGCAGCATCTCCATCGCTGCCTTGCGCCCGATATTGCGCGACAGCGCCACCATGGGGGTGGAGCAGAACAGCCCGATATCCACACCCGGCGTGGCAAAGCGCGCCGAGGTCGAGGCCACCGCCAGATCACAGCTCGCCACAAGCTGGCAGCCGGCGGCAGTGGCGATGCCCTGCACCTGGGCGATCACCGGCTTGGGATTGCGCACAATCGCCTGCATCATCTCGGAGCATTGGGTGAAAAGGCCGGCATAGGCGGCGCGCCCCGCATCGCCATCGGCGCGGTGCCGCGCCATCTCCTTCAGGTCATGGCCGGAAGAAAAGACCGGCCCGTCGGCGGCGATGACGATGACGCGGGTGGCATTGTCGGCCGCGGCCCCGTCCAGCGCCGCTTTCAGCGCCGTCATCAGCTCCGACGACAGGGCGTTGCGCGCATTGGGACGGTTCAGGATCAGCCGCAGCACGCCCCCGGTATGGGCGGTCAGCAGCAGGGGCGGCGGGGTGGGCGCGTTCATGGTCGTGAATGTAGTGCGGCACCCCAGCCGGAACAATGCCGTCAACCAGGCGTTGCTCATGACTCCCCATGACAGACACTGTCGTACTCACCCCCGAAAAGTGCCTGCGCACCGGCCGCTCGGTCTGGAGTGACACGCGCCATCCCCAGCTGAAGACCCATGCCTTACGCGGCCCGCTCCAATGCGATGTCGCCATTGTTGGGGCGGGCATTTCCGGTGCCTTCATGGCCGAGGCGCTGAGCCGTCATTACGGCAAGGTGGTGGTGCTGGACCGCCGCGCCCCGGCCATGGGCTCGACCCATGCCTCCACCGCCATGCTGCAATATGAGATCGACACGCCGCTGACCGAACTGGCGGACAAGATCGGTCACCCGAAGGCAGCGCGCGCCTGGCGCAGATCGTTCGCCGCCACCCAAGACCTGACCCGGCTGGTGCGGGCGGAAAATATCCCCTGCGGCTTGCAGGACCGCTCGGCGCTGTATCTGACGGGCGACGAGATGGGTGCCCGCGGCATGGAAAAGGAAGCCCGCGCCCGCAACCGTGCCGGGCTGGCGTGCGAATTCCTGTCTGGGCGCGAATTGAAGGCGCGCTTCGGCATCGCCCGCACCGGCGCCATCTTCAGCGATGGCGCGGCGGTGGCTGACCCAGTGGCGCTGGCGCGCGGGTTGCTGCGCCGGGCACGGACGAGGGGCACCAAGATCTTCGCGCCGTGCGAAGTGAGCGATGTGATGGCCTCGGCCCGCGGCGTCATGCTGAATGCCGGCGGCTGGTTCGTGGAAGCCAAGGCGGTGGTGTTCTGCACCGGCTATGAAGTGCTCAAGGGCCTGCCGCAACAAGGCAGCGAGATCACCTCGAGCTGGGCGGCCGCCACCGCGCCGCATGCCGACTATCCCGGCTGGCTGGATCAGACTTTGGTGTGGGAAGCGGCCAGTCCATATCTTTATCTGCGCACCGGCGCACAGGGACAGTTGATCGTGGGCGGCGAGGATGCCGATCTGGACAGTCCCAGCTATCGCGCCGGCACGCTGGACATCAAAGCGCGCAAGCTGGCGCAGAAGACCAGCCGGCTATTGCCCGGCCTGAAACCCGAATGGACCCATGTCTGGGCCGGCGCCTTTGGCGAAAGCAGCGACGGGCTGCCCAGCATCGACTCGGTGCCCGGCCTGCCGCATTGTTTTGCGGTGATGGGCTTCGGCGGCAACGGCACGGTCTATTCCATGATCGCCGCGCAACTGATGCCGGGCCTGATCAAGGGCCGTCCGGCCAGGGACGCCGAGCTTTTCGCTTTTCGGCAGAAAACCTAGTCGAAAGCTTCCGCCAAACCAGGCGCCAGCGGATCATGGCCGAAGCGGTTTTCGCCTTTGGTGCCGGGAATGCAGAACCACACCAACATGATCAATCCGCCGACATAGGGAACGAAGGCGAGGAGGTACCACCATCCCGAAGCATTGGTGTCATGCAGCCGCCGGAGGCCCACCGCGAGCGTCGGCAGGAAGAAACCCAGCCCGACCAGGCCAAAGGCCAACGAACATCAGGATCGTGCCGCCCAGCGCAATGCCAACAAGGGCGACGGCCCCCATCACCAATATGTAGAACAGCGCGAAAAGCCAGTATTCCGAGCGCGGGGCCCGGCCTTCAAAGCCGACATAGTTCTTTTGCAGGCAAGATTTGATGGCTTCTGTAAAACCCATTGCTTTCCCCTCGATGCCCGGCACGGCCGGTGAGCCCGTCCGGGTACTTCGCAGGCAACAAAGCCCGGCGTCAAAAAGTTCCAGTTAATGGCGATTATATACTTGACGTACCGTGGATTTGAGTCCATATAACAGGGGCTAAAACGGACGTGCCCCATGACTTTGAACCTGAAAGACCCGATCTATAACGACGAAAGTCATGCGCGTAAGCATCTCGAAGCCCTGCAGTGGCCGCATGGCCCGGTCTGCCCCCACTGTGGGGTCATAGACGAGGCTACGCTGCTGGAGGGCAAATCCACCCGTCCGGGCGTTTACAAGTGCCGCCCCTGCCAGAAGCCGTTCTCTGTGACCGTGGGGACCGTTTTCGAGCGCTCCAAGATCCCGCTGACCAAGTGGCTGCTGGCTACCGAACTGCTGACTTCCAGCAAGAAGGGCATCAGCGCCCATCAAATCCACCGTATGCTCGGCGTCACCTACAAGACCGCTTGGTTCATGATGCACCGCATCCGCGAAGCCATGGCCCCTGCCAAGGGCTCAGAGCCCCCGCTGGGCGGCGCTGGCAAGATCGTAGAAGCGGACGAAACCTATATCGGCACCGCTGACGGCAAGCGCGGTAAAAAGGCTTGGGGCGGCATGGGCCACAAGATGAAGATCGTTAGCCTTGTCGAGCGCGGCGGCAAAGTCCGTTCAAAGCGCGTCAAGGATGCCACGAAGCTGGCGATCAAGGACATCATCCGCGACAACGTGCATCCCTCTAGCGTCCTGCATACGGATGGTTCGGGCCTCTACACAAACACGGGACTTGTCCGCATCCATGAAGCGGTTGACCACAACAAGGAATATGTCCGCGCCGGTAAGGCTGGCCGCACCGTCCACACCAACACGCTGGAAGGCTTTTTCTCAGTGTTCAAGCGCGGCATGGTCGGCACCTACCAGCATTGCGGGGAACAGCATTTGGACCGCTATCTTGCGGAGTTCGATTTCCGCGCCAACACCCGTACCGCCCTTGGCTTTGACGATGCGATGCGCGCCCAAAAGGTGCTGGAAGGCATCAATGGGAAGCGCCTGACGTATCGGCGGACTAACGAAGCCTAAGACGTTCAAGCAGAACGTTGCGGCTTTCATCCGTTGGCGTAAGGCCAGGGGCCATGAGGTCACGCCGTTCAAGCGCCAGTTTTGGGGCAAGAAGAACTGCTGCACATCATAGTCGATAAAGACGTGGACCATTGTCCGTACGGGGATGAAATCCTTGATGTACTGGTTCTTGAGGGGCACTGCGGCATACTTGTTAGCAAGGGGAATGGAAGCCCTAAGCAATCTGAATTGATTGCCGAACTTGCCGCCCAGGAAACTTTGTATCCATGGGAGTTAAGGCAAGAAGATATGAAGTTGCTGGAAAAGAAAGAGACCAGTATCGGTAAGTTGACACTCAAGTATCAACTTCCGGAGGGGACCGTTTCGACTCTTCTGCACCCTCGATATATCGAGCTTATTGAAAAAGCTAAGAACTCTGAGCTGTAGGGCGTCGCTAATTTTCTAGATACCTAATGCGTCACCGCGTTTGCGGCACAGTCCCAACTCACGCTTTAGCCCTTTTTTGCTTTTCCTTTGGTCGGACTCGGTGCCTTCTTTGCCTTCGGCGTGAAGGGCTTGGGCGGTGTTTTTAGCATCCGCTTCAGAACGTCATCGCGGGTGGGGTCTTTCGTCATGCAGTTTGGCTCCAGGCTGGAGATGTTATGGGCAGCGTGGTTTGCGCCCAAAGGCATCAAGAGAATATCTGAACGATATGCGCAGTACATAGTCGGCGGTATTGCCTTAGAGTGGGCTGCAATTGAAACTACCTTGGACTTGATGGCGCTCGTTGCGTATGCGGGCGGCGGCACCAAACTATCAGCAAACCTGCCAATGTCGCTTAGCCGTAAAATCAAATTTCTTAGGTTGGCATTTAGAAAGCTGCCGGAGCTTGAGAAGTGTGAAACCGAAGCATCAGTTTTTTTTGACAGGATAGAAAAGCTTTCGGATGAGGCACTGGGCGATCCATGCGTCCGCTTGGCGCCATACCGGCAATATCGATATGGAAATCCTGGTCGAGAAAGCAAAGCGGCATGAGCATTATTTGGAGTGGGAACGAAAGACGATAACCCTCCAGTCATTGCTCGATATCTGGAAACAATCGGGCGATCCGTCTCTCGAATTTGTCCGCTTCATCAGGCCCGTAATTCAGCAGTTCAACAGCGAGCATTTTGGCGATCCCAACGGCGGCGGCGAGGTCGGATTGCCCGGAACTCTCCCAAGTCCATAGGAGGGATGCCACCTTGCGAATGGCGGTTTCTACTGTTGGGTCGTCGGCCTGTCCGTGACTATGTGTCATTTTCTATCCGGTACGTCAAGTATATAATCGCCCAGTTAATGCGGTATTATAATACCGCACCAGAAAAACCCCGCTATTTCCACTATTTTGTTGACCAAGGGCGGGATGTTTCGTATACGCCCCCGTCAAATTACGGAAATCGCACATGAAAACCTACTCGGCGAAAGCCAGTGAGATCGAAAAGAAGTGGATCCTGATCGACGCCGAAGGGCTGGTCGTGGGCCGCCTTGCTTCGATCATCGCCATGCGCCTGCGCGGCAAGCACAAGCCCGCCTACACCCCCCACATGGATTGCGGCGATAACATCATCGTGATCAACGCCGCCAAGGTCGTGCTGACCGGCAACAAGCTGAAGAACAAGATGTACTACCACCACACCGGCTATATCGGTGGCATCAAGGAACGCAGCGCCGGCGCCATCATGGCCGGCAAGTTCCCGGAACGCGTGCTGGAAAAGGCCGTCGAGCGCATGGTGCCGCGCGGTCCCTTGGGCCGCCGCCAGATGTCCAACCTGCGCGTCTATGCCGGCACGGAACATCCGCATGAAGCGCAGCAGGCTGAAAAGCTGGACGTCGCCGCGATGAACCCCAAGAACACCCAGTACAAGCGCTCCGTCGCTAAGAATGAGGCAGCCTAACCCATGGCCGAAGAGAACAAGTTCACCGAACTCAAGTCCACGCTGATCAAGGCCAGGACGGCCGACGAATCCGCCGCCGCCAAGACCGACAGCAAGCGCGACTCCAAGGGCCGCGCCTATGCCACCGGCCGCCGCAAGGAATCGGTTGCCCGCGTCTGGATCAAGCCGGGCAGCGGCAAGATCACCGTCAATGGCCGCGATGAGACCGTCTATTTCGCGCGTCCCGTCCTGCGCATGATCCTGCGCCAGCCGCTGATCGCGGCCGGTCGCGACGGCCAGTTCGACGTGGTGGTCACAGTCAATGGCGGCGGGCTTTCGGGCCAGGCCGGCGCGGTGCGTCACGGCATTTCGCGCGCCCTGGTCAATTACGAGCCCACCCTGCGCCCCGTGCTCAAGCCGGGCGGCTTCCTCACCCGCGATCCGCGCGCGGTGGAACGCAAGAAGTATGGCCGCCCGAAGGCGCGCCGCAGCTTCCAGTTCTCCAAGCGTTAAAGCTTTTTCATCGGCATGGGAGAACGGCGCGGAAGATTTCCGCGCCGTTTTTCTTTGTCCTGCTTGTCGCTGCCATGAAGAGCGTTGCATGCTGCCCCCCGGACAAGGGGAGAGGCGTCATGCGTGCTTACGCTTGGGGATTGGCGCTTCTGGTGCTGGCTGCGCCCGCCGCCGCGCGGCTGTGGAAGCCGACACCGCCACAGGTCGCCATGGATTACGCCACCATCAGCCACATCAAGGGCACCGAAGGACGGGTGATCGTGACCTGGATGGCGGCCCCGCTGGTGCCCGCGCCCACCATGCAGCCATTGCTGGACCGCTATGTCGTGATCTCGATCGTGCACACAAGGCAGGGCGCGGGCGGCGCCGTGACCTGGGACGATATCGAAGGCGTGCAGGTTACCGACGGCAACGGCCAGGCGCTGAAGGAAGTGACGCCGGACACCATTCCACCCTCGCTGGTCGGCATGACCGCCAGCGCCGAGGCCGCCATGCGCCAGAGCACGCAAGGCAAGGGCAAGATGCACTGGGGTATTTACGAAGCCGGCGCCGTCAATGCCTGCCGGCCGGGCAAGCTGGTGGTGGCGTATGACGGCGAACAATATAGCTGGGATACGCCCATGCCCGGCTGCCCCAAGACCTAGTTATTGCTAAACCGGCGGCATAACGCGCTGAGACGGATCAAATCGCGGCGGCGGCGGGCCATAGGCATTGGGCAACGGATCGCCCGGCTGGACCCAGAAATAGATCATCACGAGTGAGGCAATCAGGAAGGCGATGTTGATCAGCGCCGTCTGCGCCCCGAACAGGAAGAAACCGGCCAAGCCGAGAGAGTAGGTGCTCAGCGCCATCATCACCGTCATCACCTGGGAGATGAAGCCGGCGATCAGGAAAATCCATACCAGCTTGCCGTCGCGCCCGGTGTCCTGCAGGCGGCGCGCGCCCATGCCGGCGGCGGGCAGGAGCATCGCCAGGTTGTAGAGCGCTGCCAGCGGCAGGATGGTGACGGACTGCAGAAGGCCGGCCAGGATGGAGAAGGCGATATTCGCCAGCACGAAATACCAGAACTGGGCCCGGCCCACCCGGCCGTTCATGTCGAAATAATGCTCGCTGACGGTGCGGCGGAAATTGTCGAAAATCGCCTGCATATCCATGACGCTATCCCCCGTTTTGCGCTTTCACGGCCCTTCGCTTACGCTTCGGGCGTTCGGCGCTCAAATCGGTCCACTGGACCGATTTGGCCGGCAAGCCGGCCCGCGCCTCACCCCTGCATCCCGTGCAGGGCCGTGCCAGAAAATCGACAAGCCCCTGCAAGGGCCAAATCAGCTAAAAGCCACCGAACTCTGGTGTCAATCGGATACGCGATGAGCAAGCAGGCCAAGATATTCATCGACGGCGCCGCCGGCACCACCGGCCTGGAAATCCGCGAGCGTTTGGCCGGCCGTGAGGAACTGTCATTGATCGCGCTGCCGGAGGCTGAGCGCAAGAACGCCGACGCCCGCAAGATTGCGCTGAACAGCGCAGACATTGTGATCCTGTGCCTGCCGGACGAAGCGGCGCGTGAAGCCGTCAGCCTGATCGACAATCCCGCGACGCGGGTGATCGACGCCTCCACCGCCCACCGGGTGGCGGAGGGCTGGACCTTCGGCTTTGCCGAGCTGGAGCCGGACGGTTATGCCCGCATCGCGGCCGCCAAACGCGTCTCCAATCCGGGCTGCTGGTCCACCGGTTTCCTGTCCATCGTGCGGCCGCTGGTGCGCAGCCGTCTGGTGCCGGCGGATTTTCCGGTCACCGCCAATGGCGTCTCCGGTTATTCCGGCGGCGGCAAGGCGATGATCGCCGAGTTCGAGGACCCCAAGGCCGCCGACTATACCGAGACGGTGTCGCGCATCTATGGCCTGAACCTGCAGCACAAGCACATTCCTGAAATGCAGAAACATTCGGGCCTGGCGCATCCGCCTGTGTTCGAGCCCAGCATCGGCCGCTTCTATCGCGGCATGCTGGTGGAAGTGCCGCTGCAATTGTGGGCGCTGCCGAGCAAGCCTGCGCCCCGCGACATCCATGCCGCGCTGGTCAAGGCGTATCCCGAACGGCCGCTGGTTAAGGTTGCGTCGCTGGAAGATGCCGCGGCGGTCAAAAGCCTGGATGCGGAGATTTTTGCGAACAGCAACGGGCTGACGCTCTATGTCTTCGGCAACGAGAAAGCCGGCCAGGCGCGGGTGGTCGCGGCCTTCGACAATCTCGGCAAAGGCGCGGGCGGTGCGGCGGTGCAGAACCTCAACATCATGCTTGGGCTGCCGCAGACAACCGGCCTCTAGAGTGTGCTAAAGGGGACGGATGGGTAGAGGCATCGCCGTCTCGGTCGCCGTCGCGCTGGTGCTGTTCGCAGGCGTGGTGCTGTACGCCATTCACCGCGCCCCCAAGCCGCGCGGCTTTTCCGGCCTGCAATTTTCCGCTTTGTCTCCGTCCGCTTCCGCCCGCACGCCGTTATTGATCCGGGGCGGGGCAGAGGTCGCCGCGGTAATGGACAACAGCCCGGCGGACAAGGCCGAGATCAAGCCTGGTGAAGTGGTGTCGGCGATCGATGGTGTGTCCATCCAGTCGGCGCGCCAGGCCTCGGACCTGGTGCGCAAGCGCGGCGCCGGTGACCGCGTGATTTTCACCCTCTATGACATCACCAAAGGCGAAGTGCATCCGCGTACCGTCTCGCTGACCTTCGATGCCGCCCCACCGGTGAGCAGGAAATTCTCCGTGCGCCCGCCGCGCACTTTGGCCAAGGAAGTCTTCGGTCAGCCGTTTCCCGCGGCCCATGCCTCCTGGTCGCGCCGGATCTATCTCGGTCCCACCATCAAGCCGCTGGCGCTGAGCGGGTTGGGGGCAGGGCAGTGCAACGCTTTTGCGCCGGATGGCTGGCGGGTGGCGGCGCATGCGCCCGACAATTCGCTGTTCCATCTGATGGCGGGGGAAGGCTTTGTCCACGCGGTCTATGTCAGCGGGCAATTCCAGGACACGGATGTTGGCCCCATTGTGGCAAAAACCTTCGGGTCAGCGGTGACCTTGACGCCGCCACAAAGCCGCCCCTCCGGCTTCGTGGTGCGTGATTGGGGCAATGCCAGGGGCGGCGCCGGGTTTGTGCTGTACCGGAGCGAGGGCGGGCGCACCGCGCTCTGGATCGTGGCGGTAGCAGGCGCCGAAGCCGGCTGGGCCAAGCCGCTGGCCGGTGCGGTGGCGCTGTCCATGCGCTGCGCCGCGCCCGGCAAGCCGGCACCGGGTAGGCCTGTGCCGCCGCTTGCCGACACCAGCGTTTCGCTGCGTTGCCAGCAGGGCGATTGCGACGAGACCGATTTCGCGGCGAGTTATCTTTCGGTGCTGCGGCTGGGCTATGTCCACAATCTCAAGGGCGACATGTTCCTGGTTCATCCGCGCAAGGACTTCTGGGTGAACGGCGCCGAAGGGCCGGGTTACTACCATCAAATCGGTGGCGAGAATGAACGGCTCATGGCCGGACGCATCAATTAGCTCCTCTGTCATCCCCGGCGAACGCCGTATCGAAGATGCGGCGTGAGGGAAGGGGACCCAGGCACCATCCACCGTTCTCGTGTTTCCAAGCCTGGATCCCCTTCCCTCGCGGCTGAACGCCGCTCGCCGTGACAGGATGGGCTGGCACGCGCCTTGCGACAGACTTCACCAGCACCATTATTCTAACGTCCATTGTTTCAAATTGGGCCAGCCGGCAGTTGCCCCCTGCCGGCGGCCGTTTTCCCGAAGTCCGGGATGTCTCGTTTTGGAGGGCTCATGACCATTCGCATTGCTTCGCTGACCGGCGCACTTCTGGCCGCGCTGGCCGTGCCTTGCTTCGCCGAGGAAATAGCTGTGTCGCCGCATTCGCTGGACTTCGACAATGCCATCGAGCCAGAAGGCATCGTGATCCAGGATCTGTCCGGCGGCGTGGGCAGCCAGGACAGCAGCGGCGGTGGCGGCGGCGTGATCCAGATCATGCAGATCCAGCCCAACGGCACCAACGGCGTTTCCACCAGCGCCAGCGCACCGCGCTATGTCAGCGGCCGCAGCCGCTGATTACTGTGCTTTAACTTTCACATAAGTGCCGGGCGCATCGCCCAGCACTTTCAACGCGCCATCACCCGGCTGGCGCGCGGGAATTTTCGGGCCGGACAATTTGCTCAGCCATTGGTCCCAGTCCGGCCACCAGGAGCCGGGATGCTCGGTCGCGCCCTTGCGCCAGGCCTCAATGTCCCTGGCGCCCTCTTCATTGGTCCAATATTGGTACTTCTTCGCCGCCGGCGGATTGATCACGCCCGCGATATGGCCGGAGCCGGCGATGATGAAGCGCACCGGCCCGCCGAACAGCTGGGTGGACTTGAACACCGAATTGGCCGGCGCGATATGATCCTCGCGCGCCGACTGCAGATAGACCGGCACTTTCACCTTGTGCAGGTCCAGCTTCACGCCCGCCATTTCCATCTTGCCGCGCGCCAGGGCGTTTTCCTTGTAGCAGTTGCGCAAGTAGGACAGATGCAGCTTCTCCGGCATGCGCGTGGTGTCGCTGTTCCAATAGAGCAGGTCGAACGGCATGGGCTGCTTGCCGAGCAGGTAGTTATTGATCACGAACGACCAGATCAAATCATTGGCGCGCAACATGTTGAAGGCGCCGGCCATCTTGGAGCCGGGCAGCACGCCGCCCTCGCTGTCCATCTTCGCCTTGAGGGCCTCGAGCTGGGCTTCGTCCACGAACACCGACAACTCGCCCGCTTCGCTAAAATCGGTCTGCGCCGCCCAGAAGGTCGCCGAATGGATGCGCCCCCCTTCAGGCGATAAGTCCCCCTTGGCCGCCATATAGGCGAGGGTGGAGGCCAGCAGGGTGCCGCCGATGCAATAGCCGACGCAGTTGGGATCGCGCACCCCGGTGGCTTTTTCCACCGCATCCAGGGCGGCGAAGATGCCGTCCTTCATATAGTCCTCGAAACCGGCCTGGGCGAGCTTGGCGTCCGGGTTCACCCAGCTCACCAGGAACACGGTATAGCCCTGGCCCACCAGCCAGCGGACGAATGAGTTCTCGGGCCGCAGATCGATGATGTAGAACTTGTTGATCCAGGGCGGAAAGATCAGCAGCGGCCGCTCATGGACTTCATCCGTGGTCGGAGAATATTGCAGCAACTCCATGATAGGGTTGCGAAACACCACCTTGCCGGGGGTGGTGGCGACATTCTCGCCGATGGTGAAACCATCGGCCGATTGGCGGATGGAAAGCTCGCCATGGCCGCGCTCGATATCGGCCACCAGATTGTCCAGCCCCTTGACCAGGTTCTCGCCGTTTGAGTCGAGGGTGGCCTTCAGCACATCCGGGTTGGTGAGGGGAAAGTTCGTGGGCGCCAGGGCGTCGGCGAACTGGCGGGTGTAGAAGGCGACGCGGGCGCGTTCCTTCTCGTCCAGCCCGTTGAGCTTGCCCACTGTCTCCTGCATGGCATTGGCGGTGAGCAGATAGCTCTGCTTGATGAAATCGAACACTTCGTTTTCGCGCCAGGCTTCGGCCTTGAAGCGGCGGTCGCCGGGCGCCGGTTCAACCAGCGCGGGCTCAGGCTCGCCGCCCAGCATGCGCCGCGCGGTGGATTCCCACAGCGTCATGACATCGTTCCACCACTGGGTCTGGGCGGCGAGCACCGCCTCGCGATCGTCACCCATCGCCTTGGCCAGCGCCATCATCACGCCGGAGATGTTGAGCGGATCGATCGGCCCGTCGCGGTGGCGCATGCGGGCGGCGAAATCCAGCAACAGCTGCTGGCTCTTCATGCCCACCGTCAGCATGTTGCGCGCGAATTCCTGGCCGTTCAGGCCGGGCGGCGATTCGGGCGCCGCTTCGCGGGACGCTTTGAAAGACTCTGGGGCAGGGGTTTTGGGAGCCATCGCGCCGGGATTGGTTTTGCCAAACTGTGATAGCCCGGCCACGGTGACACCCGCAAGCCGCGCGAAAAGCCCTTGTGTCGCGCCCAATACCGCAATCCGTGGCGTGGATTACATGTGCTTTTGCTGGCGCTTAGGGCAGGAGCGCGGTATATCGGATCGCTGGTTGGCGCCCGTGCGTGGTTGCGCGGAGGCCGGGGGACCGGCAATGGGAACAAGGGCTTTTCATGACCAAGATTTACGCGCGTCCGTTGGTGATGGCGACGCTGGTGATCAGCTTGGCGGTGGGCACCGCCGGTTGCCAGACCATGGCCGATCTGGATCCCACCGGACTGATCAGCGGTGACGACACGCCCGACAGCCAGTTCCCCACCGATTCCACCGAGCAGGCCGCGGCCGACGCCAGCACCACCACACCCGATCTGGCCGCGATCCCCACCCGGCCGGCCGCGCCCAGTGCCGCCGCCCAGGCCGATGCCAGCCAGCAGGTCCAGGCCGCCGGCGCCCAGGCCCAGTATAGCGCCGATGCGTTGCGCGCCGGCACCGATGCCGCTGCCCCGCCGCCGGTCGCGACC
>JACCXK010000127.1 GCA_013697055.1 Alphaproteobacteria bacterium | reverse complement strand
GGCGCCTGGGGCGGCGAACCGGATGCGATGGTGAAGACCGGCAGCGCGGGCTGTTCGGCATGTGGCTGGATCAAATGGGCCAGGAATGGCGGCAGCGGCTCGACGGCGCGTTTGGTCGGTACATCCGGCAACAGGGTCGCGGTGATTTCCATTGTCTTGGCAGGCACCCGTACGTGACTCCCATACCAGGCCAGCAACGCAAAACAGGCATAAAGAGCCCCGGTCAGCATCCCCGCCACAATACGGCTGTTGTTGTCGGTGCGCATTGGCCCATGGTGCGAAAATTCCGACAACGGGGCGGCGGGCTTCATGCCGGGGCCGGCATCGAGAATTGCGGATCGTGCAACGCCTTGTACCACGCCCAATAACTGCCCCGGGCACATGCTATGGCCGCCAAGTGCTGATCCGAGAGTTTGGGGTCGCGACGGCAGGAGATATCATGCGGATCACCGGACACTGTATCTTCCGGCGACGCGTTGGAAGGCGTGCGGGCGGCCCTCTCCAGCGCCGGGCCTGCCGCTGCGAGACTTGCCACGATCGTGCTTTGCACACACAGCTCGCTGCCAAGCTGCCCGGCCAGCGCATCCAGCTCCGGGGGCTGGCATATCATGTAGCTGGTAAAGGCCTGGTCGGGACGCGTGGAACCGTCAATCGGATCTGCCGCCTCGATCCGGGCTTTTTCTGCAATCAGGAATTCGGCAACAATGGTTGGCTCACGGTCCTCCTCCGCGCGTTTGAAGCTGGCCGCTATGACAATATTTCGTCCCGTCACCATTTGCGCGGCATCGGCGGGATTGCTGAACTGGACATTCACCAGCGCGTTGTCGTGGCCGGACCGGCCGCAATCCATCTCCTTCACCAGTATCAAATGGGACGAGACAACGCGGCCGCTTACTTTTCTATAAGCGCATCTGTGCGGGTTGAGCGGGTTGAGCGAACTGAACCGGCCGCTGATGCTCTGCAAAGGCGTGGGAATTCCCGTCACCTGCGGAAAGGCGATCGCCGGTCCGGGCGCAGCACCCTGGGCCAGCCCCGGCGCGGGGCGGGCAAGCAAAAGCAGCACGCCGAGGGCGAGAGTGGGTCTCATGCAAGTGTAACGAAATCATGCCTGCTTGCGATCCGTGCGGGTTCCGCAGGAATACACGATCAACCCGCTGCGGCGCCCTTCTGCTGGGCCAGGTCGAAAATCCGGGCCATCGGAACCCATTTTTGGCCCGGTGCAGCATGGGGCAGGGCCTTCTGGAAACCCCACATCAGAGCTTCCCACTCATCATACTGGGGCGGGATATCGCGGGCTCTGGGATAGTCGTCGGCGACCGTGGCGATCATCACCATGCGGTCGCCGGTGCGCCAGATTTCCATGCCTTCGATCCCCTGGGCGTGGATGTCGTCCACGATCTGGGGCCACACCCCGCCGGGGGCGTGGAACCCCTCATATTCGACGATTTTGGCGGCGTCATCGACCAGATCCAGCGCGAAGCACAGGCGGCGGCTCATTTTGTTATTCTCCGGAGCAAGGCTTGGACTATAAGAGCCTCCTTCGCATCCAGGAGCAATCATGGCGTCTTTCCTGCGGCTTCATCCGACCGACAATGTCGTGGTGGCGGTGGCCGGGCTTTCCCCCGGCGACATCGTGGATGATGTGAAGATCACAAGGCGCATTCCACCCGGCCACAAGGCCGCGGTGCGCGCCATCAAGAAAAACGAACCGGCGCTGAAGTTCGGCCAGATCATCGGTTTCGCCACCCAGGATATCGCCCCCGGCGACTGGGTGCATGAGCACAATATCGGTTTCCATGCCGTGGATCGCGACTACCAGTTCGAAGTGGATGCCCGCGATCCCGCGCCCGCCCAGCCGCAAGCCACCTTCCAGGGCTTTCGCCGCGCCAACGGCAAGTTCGGCACCCGTAACTATCTGGGCATTCTCACGTCGGTGAATTGCTCGGCCACGGTGGCGCGGCTGATCGCCCGCGAGGTGGAAAAGAGCGGCATGCTGGATGACTATCCCGAAATCGACGGCATCATCCCATTGGTGCACGGCCATGGCTGCGGCATGGACAGCAAGGGCGAAGGCTATGAGGTGCTGAAGCGCACCCAATGGGGCTATGCCGCCAATCCCAACATGGGCGCGGTGCTGATGGTGGGGCTGGGTTGCGAGACCTTCCAGATTGCGCGCTGGAAGCAGGCCTACAACATCGCCGAAAGCAATACTTTCCGTTCCCTGACCATCCAGGACGCCGGCGGCACGCAGAAGGCGATAGAGGCCGGCATTGCGGCGGTGCGCGACATGCTGCCGGCGGCGGGCGCGGTGAAGCGCGAGACGGCTCCGGCTTCCGAGCTGATGCTGGCGCTGCAATGCGGCGGCAGCGACGGCTACTCCGGCATCACCGCCAACCCGTCGCTGGGCGCGGCGGTGGATCTGTTGGTGGCCCATGGCGGCACTGCCATCCTGTCCGAGACGCCCGAGATTTATGGCGCCGAGCATCTCTTGACCCGCCGCGCCAGTCCCGAAGTCGGCAAGAAGCTGATCGAGCGCATCCGCTGGTGGGAGAATTACACCAGCCGCAATGACGGCAACATGAACAACAATCCTTCGCCGGGGAATAAAGCGGGCGGCCTGACCACTATCCTGGAAAAGTCGCTGGGCGCCGCCGCCAAGGGCGGCACCACGCGGCTGAAGGATGTGGTGGAATATGCCGAACCCGTCACCACCAAGGGTTTCGTCTTTATGGATACGCCCGGCTACGACCCGGTCTCCGCGACAGGGCAGGTGGCCGGCGGCGCGAACATCCTGTGCTTCACCACCGGGCGCGGCTCGGCCTATGGCTGCAAGCCCACGCCGTCGATCAAGCTCGCCACCAACACCGCGGTCTATGAGCGCATGACCGACGACATGGACATCAATTGCGGCGATGTGCTGGACGGAGTTTGCATCCAGGACAAGGGCAAGGAGATCTTCGCGCATATATTGGAGATCGCATCCGGCACTCGTTCCAAGTCCGAAAAGCTGGGCTATGGCGACGCCGAATTCGTGCCCTGGCAGATTGGCGCCACCATGTAGCGCGCTCGCGCTTTTTCCGCTTAACTGGCGGACATAATAAAGGGCGGGGAAGCATGAACAAATTGCCAGTGGTCGAGCGGCGTTACCTGGTGGCTTTTGCGCTGACCGCCACCCTGTTCTTCGCCTGGGGCCTGGCGTCGCAGTTCAACGATCTTCTGCTGCATCATTTCCAGAAGGCGCTGGACATCAGCCGTACCCGCGCCAGCCTGACCCAGTTTGCTTTCTATATCGGCTATTTCTGCGCGCCGCTGCCGGCGGCGATGATCATCCGCCGCATCGGTTACAAGAAGACCATCATTATCGGGTTGGCACTTTATGCCATTGGCGCCTTCCTGTTCGTGCCGGCGGCGCATATGCGCGTCTATTGGATATTCCTGGCGGCGCTTTACATCATCGCCATCGGCGCCGGTTTCCTGGAAACCAGCGCCAATCCCTACATCACCATTCTGGGCGATCCCAAAACCGCTTCGCCGCGGCTGAATTTCGCGCAAGCCTTTAACGGTGTCGCCACCGTGCTGGGTCCGCTGGTCGGCGGCTATGTGATTTTCTCCGGCGTGGAATATACCCCCGACCGGATCGCCGCCATGACGCCGCAGGCGGTGGATGCCTGGCGCGCCGGTGAGGCCGCCACGGTGGGCCCGCCCTACTTGGTATTGGGTGTGTTGATGGTGGTGATCGCGTCTGCCATCGCCCTGACCAAGTATCCGCCGTTGCGCAGCGACGTCACGCCGGAAGGCTCCGGCTCGCCCTTCCAGGTGCTGCGTCACCGCCGCGTGCGTTATGCCGTGCTGGCGCAGTTCTTCTATGTCGGCGCCCAGGTCGGCACCTGGTCGCTGCTGGTGGATTTCGCGCATGAAGCCGCCAATGTGCCCGAGCGGGTCGGCGCCCAGGTCTATCTGGAAGCCACCATGATCGCTTTCTGCGTCGGGCGCTTCTTCGGCGCCTGGCTGCAGCGGTACATCGATCCGGCGCGGCAGTTGATGCTCTATTGCGCCTGCAATGCCGTGTTGTGCACGGCAGCGGCCACCCTGGGCGGACAGGCCTCGCTGATCGCGCTGGTGGCGACCAGCTTCTTCATGTCGGTGATGTTCCCCACCATCTTCGCGCTGGGGTTGGAGAAGCTTGGGCATGAGACCGAGTTCGCTTCCAGCTTCATCGTGATGGCGATTTCCGGCGCCGCGGTGATCCCGCCCCTGATGGCTTTTGTCGCCGACCATACCGGGGCGCTGCATTGGAGCCTCTTCCTGCTGGTGTTCTGCTACCTGGTGGTGCTGGGCTTTGCCTGGATGGCGCCCAAACTGGGGCACGCCGAAACGTGACGTTTCCACTTCGCAAGCTTGGCAATACTGGATTTTCCGTCACCGAACTGGGATTCGGTACCGCGCCGCTGGGCAACCTGTTTCGCCCGCTGCCAGACAGTGCGGCGCGCGAAACCCTGGCGGCGGCGGAAAAAGCCGGTTTCGGCTATTACGACACCGCGCCGTTCTATGGCTTCGGCCTGTCGGAGCGGCGGCTCGGTGATGCGCTGCGTGCCCGCAAGGGTATCGTGTTGTCGACCAAGGTCGGGCGGTTGCTGAAGCCGGTTGCCGGCCCGGTGGACGAAAATATCGTGCGCCATGGCTATGCCACGCCCATGCCGTTCGAGCCGGTCTATGACTATTCCTATGACGCGGTGATGCGCAGCTTTGGAGAAAGCCTACAGCGGCTGGGCCTGTCCCGCATCGACCTTCTTTATATCCATGACATCGGCCGGCTGACCCATGGGGAGCAGAACGACGCCCGCATGGCCGAGCTGACCAAGGGCGGCGGCCTCAAGGCGCTGGAGAAATTGCGCGCTGCAGGCGTGATTTCCGGTTTCGGCATGGGGGTCAACGAAGTGCCGGCCTGCCTGGAAGTAATGGAGCATGCCCGGCTGGACGTGATCCTGCTGGCAGGGCGCTACACCTTGCTGGAGCAGGCACCGTTGGACGATCTGTTCCCGCGCTGTGCGGCGGTGGGCA
>JACCXK010000082.1 GCA_013697055.1 Alphaproteobacteria bacterium | reverse complement strand
CCGCGCGGTAGCGCGGTCCGAGGGAAGGGGCCCAGGTGGTCAGGCTAGGCCCGGTGCCAGATCATTCCAGCCGGAATTGTCTTTTTCAATCAATCGCAATTTCCAGGCACGATTCCAGCCCTTGATCTGTTTCTCACGCATGATGGTGGCATCTATGTCTTCATGAATTTCGTACCAGACCAGGATATCCACGCCGTGACGGCTGGTAAAACCCGGAACGGCTTTGTCTCTGTGCTCGCCGGCGCGGCGTCCAAGATCGTTTGTCACGCCAGCATACAAAGTCCCGTTGCGTTTGCTGGCAAGCATATAAACGAAATATCGCGCTCGCTCTGCCACCTGGGTCCCCTACCCTCACGGCGCATCGATGATGCGCCGTTCGCCGGGGAGGACAAGTAGCGCTAAACCGTCGAAGTGCTAAACCAGCCGGCTCTTCTGTACCGCCGCGGCAATGAACGACGTGAACAGCGGATGCGGCTCCAGCGGCCGCGACTTCAGTTCGGGATGGAATTGCACCCCGATGAACCAGGGATGGTCCGGGATCTCCATGATCTCCGGCAGCCGCCCGTCCGGCGACCAGCCCGACACTTCCATGCCGTGCCGGGACAGGTCCTTGGCGTAATTGGTGTTCACTTCATAGCGATGACGATGGCGTTCGCTGATCTCGGTGGTGCCATAGACCTCGGCCACTCTGGAGCCCGGCGTCAATGTCGCCGGATACGCGCCCAGCCGCATGGTGCCGCCCATGTCGCCATCGGCGGCGCGGCTTTCCATCTGGTTGCCCTTCACCCATTCGGTCATCAGGCCGATGACGGGATGTCTGGGATTGCCGATCTCGCTGGTGCCGGCGCCTTCCAGCCCCGCCAGGTCGCGCGCCGCCTCGATCACCGCCATGTGCAACCCGTAACAGATGCCGAAGAACGGCACCTGGCGTTCGCGGGCAAAGCGCACCGCGCCGATCTTGCCTTCCGTGCCGCGCTCGCCAAAGCCGCCGGGCACCAGGATGCCGTCGACATTCTCCAGGAAGCTGGCGGCATCGTCGCGCTCGAACACTTCGCTGTCGATCCAGTCCAGATGCACCTTGACGTTGTTGGCCAGCCCGCCATGGGTCAGCGCCTCGGACAGCGACTTGTAGCTGTCCTTGACCTGCATGTACTTGCCGACCACGGCGATGCGCACTTCGCCTTCGGGATTTTTCACCCGGTGCACAACCTCCTGCCAGCGCGTCAGGTCGGGTTCGGGCGCATTCTCGATGCCGAACACTTTCAGCAACTGCGTATCCAGACCGACAGCGTGATAGGCCAGCGGCACCCGGTAGATGGTGTCCAGGTCCATCGCCTGGATCACCCGCTCGGCGGCCAGGTTGCAGAACAGGCCGATCTTCTTGCGGTCGTCGTCGGGAATGGGATGGCTGGTGCGGCACAAAAGAATGTCCGGCTGGATGCCGATGGCGCGCAGCTCCTTGACGCTGTGCTGGGTGGGCTTGGTCTTGAGCTCGCCCGCCGCCTCGATATACGGCACCAACGTCAGGTGGATGAAAGCGGTCTGGCCGCGCCCCAGATCATTGTGCAACTGGCGGATGGCCTCGAAGAACGGCAAGCCTTCGATGTCGCCCACCGTGCCGCCGATCTCGACCAGCAGGAAATCCAGCCCGTCGATATCGGCCAGCACGAATTCCTTGATCATGTCGGTGACGTGCGGGATCACCTGCACGGTGCGGCCGAGATAGCCGCCCTTGCGCTCCTTCTCGATCACCTGGGAATAGATGCGCCCAGATGTGACATTGTCGGACTTGCGTGCCGACACGCCGGTGAAGCGCTCATAATGGCCCAGGTCCAGGTCGGTCTCCGCCCCGTCATCGGTGACATAGACTTCGCCATGCTGGAACGGCGACATGGTGCCGGGATCGACGTTGAGATAGGGGTCGAGCTTGCGCAGCCGGACCTTGTAGCCGCGCGCCTGAAGCAACGCGCCGAGAGCGGCGGACGCCAGACCTTTTCCAAGGGAAGAGACCACGCCGCCGGTGATGAAGATTAACCGGGCCATGGGAGGTCACCATCATCAAACAGGTGTGTGCGCGCAAGCGCAAAAACGGAAATATTTTCCGCCGCTAACAGATGCGTGAAAAACGCAGAACTACTGAGGCTTGGGAACCGAAGGACCGATCGGCAGAGGCGCGGGCGCGACCGGCTTGGCCGGCAGGCCGGTACCGGGCGCAGGCGCCGCCGAATCAAGGATCGAAGTCTGGTCGCGGCCGCGCAGCGCCATGATGTTCAGTCCGATGCAGGTGACGAAGAACAGGAAGGCCAGGATCGCGGTGGTGCGGGTCAGGGTGTCGGCCGCGCCGCGGGCCGTGAACAATCCGCCCATGCCGCCGCCACCACCGCCCATACCCAGCGCGCCGCCTTCGGAACGCTGCAACAGGACGAAACAGATAAGCGCCACCGCGATGATCATTTCGGCAACAAGCAACAGGGTCTGCATGGGATACCTTTCGGGGCGGGTCTTTAAAGCATCCGCCGCCAAATGGGAAGTTCCGTCAAATTGCTGATATTTCACTGCGAAAACATTGGCAAATCGCCGATATTGTGAAGGCCGGTGGGGCCCATCCGGCCTGGAAATGCCATGAGACGCCTGATCTCCTGCTTGGCCATCTGCGCCCTCTTGGCGCCGCCCGCTCTTGCTGCCGATACGCCTTTGAGCCGGGACCTTGCGCTGGTCAACCGCCTGTCCTGGGGCGAGACCGCCCAGGGCGATACGTTGGGCGGCCAAAGCGCCCGCACCTGGCTGGAGCAGCAACTCCATCCTTCCGCCGATGACGGCCTGCCGCCGCAAGTCCGGGCCTGGATCGCGGACATGGATATCTCCCGCACCCCGCTCGAGGAGATCGCGGCCGAAACCCGCCAGATGCAGATGGATATCCGCGAAGCCAAACGCGATCCGTCCGGCCAGAAAGACCAGGCGGCCGCCAAGGCAGATCAAGGCGACCTGTCGGCGCTGCGCAAACCCTATCGACAAAAGCTGCGCGACCTGGGGCTGGAGGCCCAGACCCGTTCGCTGCTGCGCGACCTTTATTCCAGGAATCAGCTCAAGGAGCAGTTGACCTGGTTCTGGGTGAATCATTTCAACGTCTATGGCAGGAAACGCCAAGTCGCCGCCCTGGTGGGCGATTACGAGGAACATGCGATCCGGCCGCATGTGCTGGGCCGTTTTCGCGACCTGTTGGTCGCCACCGTGTTCCACCCCGCCATGATCCAGTATCTGGACAACCAGCAGAACGCGGCGGACAAGATCAACGAGAACTACGCCCGCGAGATCATGGAA
>JACCXK010000080.1 GCA_013697055.1 Alphaproteobacteria bacterium | reverse complement strand
ATCCATGATGGTGCCGAACAACGAGCCGGCGACGATGGCGCGGTCCCACATGACATTGGTGGAGAAAGCGCCCGCCGGCGCGCCCGCGAACAGCCGCGGATGCGCGATCTGCACCCCGGGATAGGCGTAATGCGGCGCGGATGACCCGCGGGCGCGGGCAACATGTCCGCCCGCAGTCAAGGCGAAGTCGCCGCTGCCTTCATAACCCATGGCGGTCTTCATCTCTGCCAACAGCAAAAGGCCGTCCATGCGGTTTTCGTCCCAAGCCGCCAGCATGGCGGGCAGGGCGGAGTTCTTGCCTTCCACCCAGATGGAGTCGGAATTGATCACAAAGAAGGGTACGTCTTCGAAATGCGGCATCGCCTTGACCACGCCGCCGCCGGTATCCAGCAGCTGGTCGGTTTCGTCGGAGAATATGATCTCCACGTCCCGGCGCTTGGCGAGATGGGCGCGCAGCATCTCGGCCTTGTAGTGCAGGTTCACGACAATGCGCGTTACCCCCGCCGCCACCAGCCGGTCGATGGCATGGTCGATCAGGGTCTTGCCGCCCACCATCACCAGCGGCTTGGGCCGGTCGTCGGTCAGGGGACGCATACGGGTGCCAAGCCCCGCGCCCATGATCATTGCGGCGGTGACTTTGCTCACACGATCTCCAATGCGCGTTTGTCTGCCGGAATCACGCGATCATACCATGCCCGCAAATCCGCCAGCGCCGGATGGGCGAGATCGCGCTCCAGGTAGGTCCACACCCGCGGCAGGAAGGCGAGATAACGCACCCGGCCGTCACGCTTGGCGAGACGGGCGAAGATGCCCACGATCTTGGCATTGCGCTGGGCCGCCATCACCGCCATCTCGTGGCGGAAACGCGTTTCGTCCAAGGGCGTACCTTGCGCCGCCATGGTGGCGAGATAATGCGCCGTGGCGATTTCCGCCATCTCAGGCGATACGGTGCGCCGCGCATCTTCGGTGAGGGAAATCAGGTCATAGGCGGGGCTGCCCGCCACGGCATCCTGGAAGTCGATCAACCCCACACGGGCGACGCCGTCGCGCTCCGGCAGCCAGAGCAGGTTCTGAGCGTGGTAATCGCGATGCACGAACACACGACGCTCCGCTGCGATGCCGGCCAGCGCGGCGCGCCACAAGGTGCGGTGTTCTTCGATCTCGCTCTTTGTTGCGGTGCGGCCCAGCGCCTGCGGCACGAACCATTCGACCAAGAGATCGGTCTCCGCTACCAGCGCGGTCTGGTCAAAATCGAACAGCGGCTTGTCGGCCGACAGCGCCGCGGGCGCGTCATTGGCGTGAATCCTCGCCAGCACCTCGACCGCGGCCTTGTACAATTCTTCTTCATCGCGGCCATCGGCCAGCACATCGGCGAACAGGGCGTCGCCCAGATCTTCCAGGATGACAAAGCCGCGCGCATGATCGGCGGCATAGATGTCGGGGGCCGCCAGGCCGTGACCGCGCAACCAGTGTGCGGCGGCGGCGAAACGGGCGCAGTCCGCGCCCGCCAGCCGCGCTATGGCATTGTAGCCCAGGGCGCGGCGCGTCTCTTCGCTGGCGCCCGGCGGCGCGGTCGGCGTTTCGGCGCCTTGCGGCTGGTCCATCAGCATGGCCTTGCGTCCGTCCATCGCGAGCCGCGCATAGCGGCGGGTGGAAGCGTCGCCGGGCAGTGGCGTCACCGTGGCGTCGCCCCAGCCGGCGCGCGCCAAAAAATCTTTCATGGCGGCTTGGCGATCAGACATGGATGAGATTTTTCAATTCTTTGGCCCAGCGCGCCGGTCCCGTCACGCGCGCGCGGCGCACACCTTCCGCAATGCCCAGCCGCACATGCAGCGCTTCCGGCGGCAACGCTTCGGGCGCGCGCTCGGGCCATTCCACCAGCACGGCGCCCTGATCCAGTGCATCCTCAAGGCCCAGCTCCGCCATCTCGCGCGCGTTTTTCAGGCGATAGAGATCGTAATGCGCCACGGGCGGGGCGGTGTCATAGCTTTGCACCAGGGTGAAGGTGGGGCTGGGCACATCTTCGGTCACACCAAGCGCCTGCAGAATGGCGCGCGCCAAAGTTGTCTTGCCCGCGCCGAGGTCACCCCACAAGGCCACGGCGTCGCCCACGCCAAGCCCGCCCGCAATGGCCTTGCCCAGCCGCGCGGTGGCTGCAAGGTCGGGCAAAGGGAATTCCTTGCGGAACGTGTCGCTGATTTGGGCCATGGCCGTCGCTTTTAGCCCGGCCTTCGGGCCACCGGAAGGGCTGATTGCGGGCGATCAACGGGCATGCTAACCCCGCGCCCGGATTACGGAATATCGCGCATAAAATGGCCGAAACTATCGTCATCATTGGCGCCGGGCAGGCGGGCATCCAGGCCGTGGAATCGCTGCGCAAGGAAGGCTTCACTGGTCCCATCACCATGGTGGGTGACGAGGCCTATGCGCCCTATCAGCGCCCGCCGCTGTCCAAGGCCTATCTGTTGGGCGCCTTCGAGCGCGCGCGCCTTTTCCTCAAGGCCGACAATTATTACGCCGAGGCCGGCTGCGAACTGATCCTGAACACCAGCGCCAAGGCCATTCACCGCGCCGAGCGCGTTGTGGAACTCCATGACGGCCGCAAGCTGCCTTACGACAAGCTGTTGCTGGCGACTGGCGCGCGGGTGCGGAAGCTCAAATGCCCCGGCGCCGATCTGCCGGGCGTGCATTACCTCAAGACCATCGCCGATGTGGACGGGCTGCAGGCGGTGTTCCAGGCGGGCAAGCGCATCGCCATCGTGGGCGGCGGCTATATCGGGCTGGAAGTGGCGGCGGTGGGCGCCAAGCGCGGGCTGGACGTGACGGTGTTCGAGGCGATGGACCGGCTGATGGCCCGCGCCGTGTCGCCGGTGCTGTCGGATTTCTATGCCCACGAGCATGAAAAGGCCGGCGTAAAGTTGAAGCTCAACACCGGCGTCGAAGCCTTCGAAGGCAACGGCAAGGTCGAGCGCGTCATCGCGGGCGGCAAATCCTATGATGCCGACATCGTGCTGGTGGGCATCGGCGTGGTGCCGTGCGACGAGCTGGCGGTGGGGTGCGGCCTCGCCAGCACCGACGGCATTGTGGTGGACCAAAATGCCCGCACCGGCGATCCCCATATCTGGTCGGCCGGCGACTGTACCCGCCATGTCGGCCGCGAAGGCCATGAGATCCGCCTGGAATGCGTGCAGAATGCCATCGACCAGGCCAAGCATGCCGCACTGAGCATGGCGGACAAGCACAAGACCTACAGCGAAGTGCCGTGGTTCTGGTCCGACCAGTATGACCTCAAGCTGCAGATCGCGGGGCTGGCGCGCCCCACCGACACGCTGGTGCTGCGGGGCGATCCGGCAGCGCGCAAGTTCGCGGTGTTCCACCTGCGCGACGGCGCCGTGGCGGCGGTGGAAGCGGTGAATGCCGCGCCCGAATACATGATTGGCAAGAAGCTTGTGGCCGAGGGCAAAAAGATCACTGCCGAAACCCTGGCCGATACCTCTATCCCCATGAAGCAGATGGCGTGAAGTACAAGGTCACTTACATTGAGTATCCGGGCATCGAAGCCGGCGGCAAGGCGCACACCGTCGAGCTGGCCGAAGGCTGGTCCTTGATGGAAGGCGCGGTCAAGCACCTGATCCCCGGCATCGATGCCGATTGCGGCGGGGCCTGCGCCTGCGCCACTTGCCAGGTCTATGTCGCGCCGGAGTGGCAGGAGAGGCTCCCGCCCAAGAGCGAGATGGAAGAAACCATGCTGGACTTCGCGCCGGACGTGAAACCGACCAGCCGGCTGTCCTGCCAGCTGCGCATGGGCCCCGAACTGGACGGCATCGTACTTAATCTTCCCAAGTCGCAGCACTAACCTGCTTGTCATTCCCGGCGAGCATCGCGCGAGCGATGCGAGGGGTGAGG
>JACCXK010000033.1 GCA_013697055.1 Alphaproteobacteria bacterium | reverse complement strand
CTCATATTGCTTGCGCAATACTCGGCCGGGAATGACAATTTTATACTGCCATATTGTCGATCAGCCGGGTCTTGCCGACCTTGGCCGCCGCCAGGATGCGGGCGGGACGTTCCAGCGCCGTGATGTGGTCCAGGGTCTCGGCGTCGCGGATGGCGACATAGTCGACATGGGCAAAGCCCGCTTTCCACAACGCCTCGATGGCGGTGGCTTCCGCTGCCCTGAGGTCGCCGCTGGTCCGCGCCGCTGCGATGGCCTCTTTGAGGATCACGTTCAGGCGGGCGGCGATTCCGCGCTCTTCGGTGCTGAGATAAGCATTGCGCGATGACAGCGCCAGTCCATCGGCCTCACGCAAGGTGGGGACGCCGATGATGTCCACCGGCAGCGCCAAGTCGCGCACTAGCTGCTTGATCACCAGAAGCTGCTGATAATCTTTTTCTCCAAACATCGCGATGTCGGGCATCGCCGCGATCAAGAGCTTGGCGACCACCGTGGCGACGCCGGCAAAGAAATGCGGCCGGAAATCCGTTTCCAGTCCGGTGCTGGGACCGCCCACCGTGATGCCGGTGGCAAAGCCCTCCGGATACATCTCCCGCGCGGTCGGCGTGAAGACGATGGCCGCGCGATCGTCCAAGGTCTTCAGGTCGGCGTCCAGGGTGCGGGGATAGGCGTCGAAATCCTCATTCGGCGCAAATTGGGTGGGATTGACGAAAATGCTGACCACGACGTGGGTTGCGCGGCTGCGCGCTTCGTTCACCAGCGAGACATGCCCGTCATGCAGCGCGCCCATGGTGGGCACCATGCCGATGCGGGCAGGTTTAAGCGCAGCCAGCGCCGCACGCAGCTCCGCCACCGTGGTGACGACTTGCGACATTACCGGGTTTGCACGGCCGCGAAGCAGGTCTGGCCGCGCTGGGTCAGGCGGTTGCAGACCTCACGCGCTTCCTGTTCGGCGAACAGGCCGAAGCGGGCGCGATACAGCGTGTGGCCGCGCGCCGAGGTGATCGGGGCGATGATCCGGCTCGCCCGCGCCAGCACATCCTGCGCCTTCCCGGCATAGGTCTTGAGCTGCGCGTCGGCCAGCGCCTTGTCGGCATAGGCGCCGATCTGGATGGTCCAGTTGTGTCCGGGCGAGGGCGTGACGTCGACATCGCCTTCCCCGGCATCGTCCCGCAAGGACGGACGCATCTGGGGCCGGGGCGCGTTGACCGCGGCGGGGGCGACGGCTGCGGTCTTGACCAATTGCGCCTGGGTGGCGGCCAGGACGGGGTCGGGCCGGGCGCCGGGACGGATGGCGGGCGCCGGCGCGGCGTTCTTGGCCACCAGCGGCGCCACCGCCGGAACAGGCTGGGGCGCGGCAACCTGGGGCGCCGGCTTGGGCTGGGGCGCCGGGGCTTGGGCCGCGGGCTTGGGCCCTTCGGCATGAATAAGGGAGAAATTCTCGTCCGGCGCCCGCACCGATTCGGCGGCGTCTTCGTCGTCGCTTTGCACGTTGGAGGGGACCGATTTGCCGAGATACTGGCCCGAGGACACCAGCGGCATGTTCGGCAGATACTGGCCCGAGGAAACGACCTGCGGCAGGTTGAAGCCGGCCATGGCGGGCGCCGGCCCGTTCTGGGCGACCTGACGCCACGGCACCGAGGCGCGCGCCACCAGGTTTGGATTGGCCGAGATCTGGGCAAAGGTCTGGTCCAGCAACCGCACCATCTCCAGATCGCGGCGGACGGCGGTACGCCCGCCCATCACCACCGCGATGACGTGGGCCGTGCCGCGCGTTATCGAGCTGACGAGGTTGAAGCCGCTGGCGCCCGTATAACCGGTCTTGATGCCGTCGGCGCCTTCATAGCGCCCGATCAGATTGTCATGGGTGGGATACCAGGCGCCTTTGTACTGAAAGCCCGCCAGCCCGAAATATGGGAAGTATTGCGGATAGTCATACGCCAGGTGCCGGCCCAGCATCGCGAGGTCGGTGGCGGTGGAAATCTGCAAGGGATCGGGCAGGCCCGAGGCGTTGTGATAGTTGGTTTCGCGCATGCCCAGCTGGCGCGCGCGCGCCGTCATCATTTCGGCGAAATGGGATTCGGTGCCGCCCAGCGCCTCGGCGATCACCACCGCCACGTCATTGGCGCTGCGGATCACGATGGCGCGGATGGCGGTATCGACATCGATGGTCTGGCCGGGACGCAAGGACAGTTTGGTCGGTTTCTGGATCGAGGCGTGATAGCTGACCGGCATCTGGGTCGACATCGTGACCTTGCCCGCCTTCAAAGCATCGAACAGCAGGTACAGGGTCATCATCTTGGTCAGCGAGGCGGGGTGACGTTCCGCCGTCTCGTTGCGGCCATAAATCACCTTGCCGGTGGCGCCATCCACGATCAGGGCGGCGTCCTTCACCGGATCGGTGGGACTGACGGGCATGCGAACCCTGGCGCGGCCCTGGCCTAGGCCCCTGATGGTGGGAACTGCGGCGGCATGATGGCGATGCTTGGCGGCCAGGGCAGGCGCGGAAAATCCAGCCAGCAACAGGGCGAGAGCGGCCATTCCGATCACGAGGCGCGGCCGATACGGTATAGACAATGATATCCCCAAAGCCGGATCACCCTTCGCTGGTCCCAAAAGACCAAATTGCGACAAATTCCGCAAGCGAAAGCGAAAATCCACTATGCGTTTCGGGCATTTACGAATGGTTAACGAAGTGTTTAATTGGTTCCCGCAGTTCCGAAGTGTAAAAAAATGGTGCGGCGCACAATTAACCCTTGACGGATCTAAGGGCATATCTCATATAGGTCATGTTGCACTGCAACAGGCCACCGGACAGAACCGGTCGTGCCCTAACTCACAGAGAGGACATGACATGAGCAAAGCAAAGACCGCCGGTGACAAGGCTACTGCCACCGCCGAAACCGCCCTCGAGAATGGCGCCGCCGTTCTCAAGACCGGCATGGAAAAGGCCCTGAAGGGCTATGACGCGTTCGTTGGTTACGGCAAGGAAACTGCCGACGCCGTCACCAAGTCGGCCACTGTCGCCGGCAAGGGCATCGAGACCATCAACAGCGAAATCTATTCCTATTCCAAGCAGTCGGTTGAAGACGCCGTCGCCGCCACCAAGGCCGTGATGGGTTCCAAGTCGATCCATGAAGCGTTCGAATTCCAGACCGATTTCGCCAAGTCGTCGTTCGAGGCCTATGTCGCCGAAATGTCGAAGATCAGCGAACTGGCCACTGCCACCACCAAGGACTTCTACGCGCCCTTCAAGGGCCGCGTGCAGGCCTGGCTGGACACCGTGCAGGCCGTCAAAGCCTAAGCGAGAAATCAGTACCGCATTGCGAAGGGCTCCGGCGTAACCGCCGGGGCCCTTTTGCTTTGTGGCGCCAAGCTTGAATTTGTGTGCTGCAGTAACCAGATAGGACTATCCCACTAGGCATACGGCCAATCCGCGCTAGGATAGTGCGCGAGCGAAGCAGCAAACACGGCATGAAGGATTCGGGCGACAAGGACGGCGACAAGGACGGGTCGGGCAACACCGGCACCGGGATCGTCACAAAAACGCGCCCCAAGACCAAGAAGCCTTCGCTCTACAAGGTGCTTCTGCTGAACGACGACTACACGCCGATGGAGTTCGTCGTCCATATCCTGGAGAAGATTTTCGGCAAGTCCCGCGAGGAAGCGGTGGACGTCATGCTGCATGTCCATCGCCACGGTGTGGGCATTTGCGGCATTTTTACGTTCGAGGTCGCGGAAACAAAAGTCGCCCAGGTGATTGAATTCTCCCGGCGGCATCAACATCCTCTACAGTGTACCATGGAGAAGGAGTAGCGGGCATGCCGTCACTTTCGCGGAGTTTGGAACAGGCACTGCATCACGCCATCAAGCTCGCCAGCGACCGGCACCATGAATATGCCACGCTCGAGCATCTCCTTCTGTCCCTGATCGACGATACCGACGCCAGCCAGGTGATGAAGGCCTGCAATGTCGACATGGAGGCGCTGAAGAAGGCCGTCCAGAAGTATATCGACGAGGATCTTTCCACCTTGGTGATGGACGAATCCGAGGAAGCCAAGCCCACCACCGGCTTCCAGCGCGTGGTGCAGCGCGCCGTCCTGCATGTGCAGAATTCCGGCCGCGACGAGGTCACCGGCGCCAATGTGCTGGTCGCCCTGTTCACCGAGCGCGAAAGCCATGCGGTGTACTTCCTGCAGGAGCAGAACATGAACCGGCTGGATGCGGTGAGCTATATCAGCCACGGCATCGCCAAGCGCCCGGGCATGAGCCAGCCCAAGCAGGTGAAGGGCTCCGAGGAAGAGGAAGAAACCGAGAAGCCGTCCAAGCAGGGCACCGAGGCGCTGGAGGCCTATTGCGTCAACCTCAACGAGAAGGCCAAGTCCGGCAAGGTGGACCCCTTGATCGGCCGCGCCGCCGAGGTTGACCGCACCATCCAGATCCTCTGCCGCCGCCAGAAGAACAATCCCCTGTTCGTGGGCGATCCCGGCGTGGGCAAGACCGCCATTGCCGAAGGCCTGGCGCGCAAGATCATCCGCGGCGAAGTCCCGGAAGTGCTGCGTGGCTCGGTGATCTATTCGCTGGACATGGGCTCCTTGATCGCCGGCACCCGCTATCGCGGCGATTTCGAGGAGCGGCTGAAGACCGTCGTGAAGGAATTGGAGAGCCTGAAGGGCGCCATCCTGTTCATTGACGAGATCCATACCGTGATCGGCGCCGGCGCCACCTCGGGCGGCGCGATGGATGCCTCCAACCTGCTCAAGCCGGCCCTGGCCGCCGGCACGCTGCGCTGCATCGGCTCGACCACCTACAAGGAATACCGCCAGTATTTCGAGAAGGACCGCGCCCTGGTGCGCCGCTTCCAGAAGATCGATGTCAGCGAACCGACCATCGAGGATTCCATCAAGATCCTGATGGGCATCAAGAGCTATTTCGAGAATTACCACAAGCTGCGCTACACCGCGGACGCCATCAAGGCGGCGGTGGAACTGTCGGCCAAATACATCAATGACCGCAAGTTGCCCGACAAGGCGATCGACGTGATCGACGAGTTGGGCGCGTCGCAAATGTTGTTGCCGGAAAGCCGCCGCAAGAAGGTGGTCAATGTGCGCGACGTGGAGGAAATCGTCGCCAAGATTGCGCGCATCCCGGCCAAGTCAGTCAGCAAGGACGACGCCGAGGCGCTGAAGACCCTGGAAGCCGATCTGGGCCGTGTGGTCTATGGCCAGGACGCGGCGATCCATGCCTTGTCATCGGCGATCAAGCTGGCGCGCGCCGGCCTGCGCCAGCCGGAAAAGCCCATCGGCTCTTACCTGTTCTCGGGCCCCACCGGCGTCGGCAAGACCGAAGTCGCCAAGCAGCTGGCCGCCGTGCTGGGCGTGGAATTCCTGCGCTTCGACATGTCGGAGTATATGGAGCGCCACACTGTCAGCCGTTTGATCGGCGCGCCGCCGGGCTATGTCGGCTTCGACCAGGGCGGCTTGCTGACCGACGGCATCGACCAGCATCCCCATTGCGTGCTGCTGCTGGACGAAATCGAAAAGGCCCATGGCGATTTGTTCAACATCCTGTTGCAGGTGATGGACCACGGCAAGCTGACCGATCACAACGGCAAGAAGATCGACTTCCGCAACGTGGTGTTGATCATGACCACCAATGCGGGCGCCTCGGACGCCGCCAAGGACGCCATCGGCTTTGGCCGCGGCAAGCGGGAAGGCGAGGACGAGGAGGCCATCAAGAAGCTGTTCACGCCGGAATTCCGCAACCGACTGGACTCCATCATCTCCTTCGCGCCCCTGTCGCGCACCACCATCGACAAGGTGGTGGAGAAGTTCGTGCTGGAACTGGAAGCGCAGCTGGCCGACCGCGACGTCACCTTCGACCTGACCTCGGACGCCACGCGCTGGCTGGGCGAGAAGGGCTATGACGACGCCTTTGGCGCCCGTCCGCTGGCGCGCGTCATCCAGGACAATATCAAGAAGCCACTGGCGGATGAGATCCTGTTCGGCAAGCTCAAGGATGGCGGCACCGTGCGCGTGCTGCTGGACCGGGAGAAGGACAAGCTGGCCTTCGAATTCATCCCCGCCGCCGAGGCCAAGCCGCGGCCGCCGCAACGTGGAAAGAAGAAGACCGAGACGCTCGAATAACAGGGAGGCCACAATGCTTCGCATGAGTCTTGCGCTGTTTCTGATCGCAACACCCGCCTTCGCCCATCACGGCTGGGGTGGCCAGGAGGAAGCGGTCACGTCCCTGACCGGCACCGTGGTACAGGGCGTGTCTATGGCGGGTCCGCACGCCACCATGACGATCAAGGTCGCCAATGATGTGTGGGACCTGACCCTGGCGCCGCCGCCGCGCGCCGAACGCGCCGGCCTGAAGGAAGGCCTGATTCCTGTGGGCGCCACGGTGATGGTGCGCGGCAACCGCAACCTCGACCATGCCAAGCATGAGATGAAGACCATCTACATCAAGCATGGCGCCGCGGAGTATCACGTCTATCCCGACCGCGAATAGGCGTGTCACTTCCCCACTTCCTGACCTGGCTGGAACATTCGCCGCTGGGCGTGTTCATGCGCTCTTTGGGCGTGTGGAGCTATGGCGTCATCAACCTGGTCCACATCTTGGGCATTACGCTGCTGTTCGGTGCGATCGTGATCCTGGACCTGAGACTGCTGGGCGCCTGGCGCCAGATTCCGCTGGCCCTGCTGTCGCGGCCCACCACCACCATGGCGCAGATCGGTTTTGTGCTGGCGGTGTGCAGTGGCATTCCGATGATCACGGTCAAGTCCACCGACTATATCGGCAACCCGTTCCTGCTGATCAAATTCCCCGCCATCGCCCTGGCGCTGCTCAATGTCTGGCTGGTGCATCGCAGCCCCGCCTGGCAGGCGCATGGCGTGCGCGAACTGACACAAGGCGAACAGCGCCTCCTGGCGTTCGGCGCCGGCCTTTCTTTGCTATTCTGGCTGACGGCGATCACCGCAGGTCGCATGATCGGATATTGGTAGAGCCATGACGGACAAGATTACCGGCGGCTGCCTGTGCGGTGACTTGCGCTACAGCGCCTCTGCGCCGCCGCGCAACATGGGAATTTGCTGTTGCGCCGACTGCCGCAAGGCCTCCGGGTCGGGCTTCATACCGTTCATGAACTTCGACGCCAGCGCGCTGACAATCACGGGCCGGGACGGTGCACCGCATGACCCATGCCGATGGGCGCGAGGCGGTGCGCAATTCCTGTGTGGTCTGCGGCGGACTGGTGTTCGGAGGGCCGCTGGGCGAGACCGACAGCCACACCATCTACGCCGGTTCGCTGGATGATCCGGACGCGTTCCAACCGTCCATCGCCATCTATACGCGCGACGCGCCGCCCTGGGTGACGATCCCGCCCGGGCTCAAGCAATTCGAGACGATGCCGGCCGCAAAGGAAGACGTCTAGCGACCGACCTCGATGATCTTGAAACTGTCGGGCAACATTGGGCCACGTTGGATGCGCCCCGGTACCGGTGGTGGCGCGCCGTCCGGCACAGGGCCATAATCGGCTGTCATCAGGAAGATGTGATCGGTCTTTGCGTCCAGCGCGATGGTGCGCGCGCCGGCGAGGGTGGGGAGGACCTGTTTCACGGCAAAGTGCGCCGGTCCATCCTGCTTGATCACGGTCAAATGCCCATCGCCACCGGGCGCCAGGGCCTCACCAGTGGCCGGGTTGAACAGCACTCCGTCATTCTGCAGGCCGATGGGAAGGGTGGCCAGGATGGTGCCGCTGTCCGCGTTCATCATGACCATCACCGCGGGATTGCGGCAGGCCACGAACAGCACATGGCTCCTGGCGTCCAGCGCCAGTCCGGCCGGTGTGCCGCCTCGGCCGGCCAGGGGATAGCGCGCCGTGACTTTCATGGTCCTGGTGTCCACCACGCCCACCGCATCCTTGTCCTCCAACGCGACAAACAGATGGCCCCGGCCGTCGCTCTTGGTTTCCTCCACGGCCGCGTTGAGGTTGACGGTACCGGTGACCGTTCCGTCCCCGGTATCGATCGCGGTGATGTTGGGTTCGGTGTGGCTGAGCACATAGACGCGGTGCGCCGACGGATCGAATGACAGGCCATCGGGATTACCGTCCACCGCAATGTTTTTCAGCACCGTCATGGCGGCGGGGTCGAACATGGTGACGGGCTTGCTGCTGGCAAAGCCGTGATGCGAGGCCGGATCCACTATCGCGCCATGCGCATTGACGCCGTCGAGTTCGCTGGTCTGTTTGAGCGTGTCAAGGTCGAAGGCCAGCAGACGTGGATTGGCCTTGCCGCTGCGCGCGACATAGAGGCGCCGGCCAGCACTGTCGGCGGTGATGTAATCGAAACCGCCTTCGCCGCCGATCGTGACGCTGCGCAGGATTCTATAGGGGCCGTCGCCGGCTGCGAATGCGCAATGGGACCATAGCAAGAGTAGGGCGGCAGGAATGGCTTTGCGCATGGCAGCCTCCGTCACGGCACGCAACTAGACGCGCGAGAGGGCCGGCGGGTGAAGTTACTTTTCCCCAACCTTCAAAGCGGTTCCGCGTAATGCTCCATGGCGGGCGGGCTGGCGAAATGCGGGCCCAGCAGGGCGCGCCATTCGGTGAAGGCGGGGCTTTCGCGGAAGCCTTTCATATGGTCGTCCACGCTCTCCCACAGCACCAGCAGGATATAGCTGTCGGGGTTCTCGATCCCCGGACGCATGTCGGCCTGGACGCAGCCCTTGGCGGCGCGGATCAGCGGGCCGGCCTTGGCGAAGGCGGCTTCAAAGTCTTTCGCCTGGCCAGGCTTAATGGCGAAAATAGCTCGTTCCAGGATCACAGGGCGCTCCATAGCTTTTGTTGAGATTCAGCCATTCTGATCGCGATATTCGATCAGCTTGTATTCCAGTTCCTTTTGCGCCGAGGACTTGATTTCAGTCAAGTTGAAGACCGATCCTCTTGGCCAGATCAGCTTTGCCAGAATCGCCGCTTGTTCCAAATTCCTCCAATCATCGACGTTTTGCAGCGCCCAAATACGCCATTTGGGAGTTGCTACTGACCACCAAAGCCAGGCTGGCGATATGAGGGCGATCACTAGAAGGAGGAGAGCTGGGAACGCCATCATCCCCCAAAGTGGACCGGGGTCATGGCTGCCTAGAGAATGCGCGATCGGCGTTTGCGGAGGAAGTATCAGCAACGGTAAACCGAAGGCGGCGCCAATTAGGGCCACAACCGGGAAGTTGACCGACCACCATCCGCGCCGAAGGCAGTAAGCAACCGTTTTGCGGTCTTCGAGTCTCGCTATGCCGAGTATTCTTTCTTCTTCTGCAGGATCGCCCATTAGACGAGCGCGGCCCGTATCTTAGCGGCGATGGGTTCAAGAGTGGCAGCCTGTACCATGACTTTGCCATGCGGCGCCATCGGCACGCCGTCCCAGCGCGGCACGATGTGGAAATGGATGTGGAACACGCTCTGGCCGGCGGCTGCGCCGTTATATTGCTTGAGCAGGATGCCGTCGGGCGCCAGCGCCTTGTCCACCGCCTTGGCGATGCGCTGGGTGGTGGCCATCATTGCCGCCATGCCGTCCGCCGACAGGTCCAGCACATTTTCCGCCGGCTCTTTGGGGATCACCAGCACATGGCCGTCGCTCTCCGGCATCACGTCCATGAAGGCAAAGGTTTTGGCGTCTTCATAGACCGTCACGCAGGGAATTTCGCCGCGCAGGATCTTGGCGAAGATATTGTTTTGGTCGTACATAAAAACCTCGTCATGGCCGGCCTCCGAGCCGGCCATCCATGGTTGCAAACGGCACTTTGTCGGGATGGATGGCCGGGTCAAGCCCGGCCATGACATCAAGAGTTTTTCTTGGACGGCGCATGCCGCGCCATCTCCGCGATATTCTCGCTGATCGCTGCTCGCTCCGCCTCTAGAAAATCGTCCACCGCCCGCGCCAGGCCTTTATGGGCGATGACATGGGCGCTGTAGGTCTGGACCGGCAGGTAGCCGCGCAACAATTTATGTTCGCCCTGGGCGCCTGCCTCGACCCGTTTCAGCCCGCGCGCAATGGCGAAATCGATCGCCTGGTAATAGCAGGTCTCGAAATGCAGGAAGGGGATGTAGGCATTCGCGCCCCAGTTGCGTCCGAACAGCACGCCATCGCCAAACAGGTTCAGGGCGCCGGCGATGTATTTGCCGTCTTTCTTCGCCATGATCAAAAGCGTCTGGCGCGACAGCTTCTGGCCCAGAAGGGAGAAGAAACTGCGGGTGAGATAGGGTGTACCCCATTTGCGGCCGCCGGTGTCCATATAGAAATCGAAGAACAGGTCCCAATGGGCTTCGGTGATGTCGCTGCCTGTCAGCCAATCGAACGTCACGCCCGCTTCGCGCACACTGGCACGCTCTTTTCGCAAATTCTTGCGCTTGGCCGAGGACAGTTCACCCAGGAACTGATCGAACGAGGTGTAGCCGGGATTTTCCCAGTGAAATTGCTGGCCGGTGCGCTGCAGGTAGCCGGCCGCGCCCGCCGCCTGCCATTCCTCCTGTGTCAGAAAGGTGATGTGCAAGGATGAAGCACGAAGCTGTTTCACTGCGGCTGCCGCAGTCTTGAACAGGATATCGCGTGCACTGTCGCTGCCGCCAGGAGCCGCGGACCGGTCACCGGTGTGAAGGGCACGCAAGCCTGCAGCTTGGGATAATAATCGCCGCCCGCACGCTCCAGCGCCTCGGCCCAGGCATGGTCGAAGACATATTCGCCATAGGAATGGCTCTTCAGATACATCGGCATCAGGCCGTCATCGGCCAGCAGGTGCGCCGGCTGCCAGCCGGTATGGCGGCAGGCCGAACCGGACTCTTCCAATGCGGCGAAGAATTCGTAAGCCGTGAAGGGGTGCGGCTCGGCCAGTCCTTGCGGATTGGCCAACCCGTTCCAGCGCGCCGCACCGATTTCCGCGGCGCTGGTGATCAGTCTTGCGGTCACTTGATCTCGAAGATGGCGTCCACTTCCACCGCCACGCCGCGCGGCAAGGATCCCATGCCGACCGCGGCGCGGGCATGCTTGCCGGCATCGCCAAACACCGCCGCAAACAGGTCGCTGGCGCCGTTGGCGACTTCCGGCTGCTTGTCGTAATCGGGGGTGGCGTTGACGTAAACGGTGACCTTCAGGCACTGCACCACCCGGTCCAGGTCGCCTTCGCAGGCCACTTTCAGGGCCGACAGGACGTTGATGGCGCAAAGCTGCGCCGCCGCCTGGCCCATCTCGATGCTGAAATCCACGCCCAGCTTGCCGACATATTTCAGGGCGCCGTCCGACAGCGGCACCTGGCTGGAAATATAGACAAGGTTGCCGCTGCGGGTGAACGGGATATAGGCCGCCACCGGGGCGGGCGGCGTGGATAGCGTGATGCCAAGTTCCTTGAGGCGGGCGTCAATGACGGACATGCGTGATCCTTGAAGAAGAAGAGACAGCAAGCCTACTCAGGCGCGCGGCTTTTTGAAAGCGCGGCCACGCCGGCCGCGCTCGCGCGGCGGCTATTTTTTAAGCGGCCGTTCGTTGCGAAACGAACGGCCGGTCCCCACGGAGGCGCCGCCGAACTTTGCCCGAATCTTGTCCATCGCCCGTTCCGCCGCCGCCCGCTTGTCGGACTGGGTATCGATCAGGCTGGACGGATCGGCGCCTTCGGCCGGCGCCAGGTTGGACAGTCCCACGCCCAGCAGGCGAAAGCGGGTGCCGTCAGCCTCCCTCTTCAGGGCTGCCTGCGCCGTGCGGAAGATACGGTCGGCCAGCTGGGTCGGCGAATCCAGCGAGGTCGAGCGGGTCCGCAGGCGGAAATCCGAGGTCTTGAGCTTCAGCACGATGGTGCGTCCGGCCAACCCGTAAGTCTTGGCGCGGGCCGAAACCCGTTCGGCCTGGCGCCACAGCACGCTTTCGAGGTCCGCCAGTTTTGACAGGTCGCTGTTGAAGGTGGTCTCCGACGAAATGGTCTTCATCTCGCCGCTCGCATCGACCCGCCGCGAATCCTGGGCATTGGCCATGCGATGCAGCCACAAGCCGGTGGCGCCGTAACGGCCGGCCAGCATCTTGGGATCGGCGTCCTGCAACTGGCCGATGGTGGTCAGCCCATCGCGCTCCAGCCGCGCCTGCATCACCTTGCCGGCGCCGCGCATCATGGCGATGCTCTTGTCGCGCAAAAAGCTTTTGGCTTCCGCCATGCCGATCACGGCAAAGCCGCGCGGCTTGTCCAGTTCCGATGCCAGCTTGGCGAGGAACTTGTTGCCGGACAGGCCGATGGAAACGGTCATGTTGACCTCGCGCTCGATATCGGCCGCGAGCTTGGCCATGGTGCGGGCCGGGCTGCGGTGGTGAATGCGTTCCGTGCCGGACAGGTCCAGATAAGCTTCGTCCAGCGACAGCGGCTCCACCAGCGGGGTGAGGGATTCCATCAGGGCCCGGATCTGGCGCGCCACGGCACTATAGTGCGAATGGCGGGGTTTCAGCACCACGGCCTGCGGACACAATTTGCGCGCCTGGAACATCGGCATGGCGGAACGCACGCCATATTTGCGGGCGATATAGCAGCAGGTGGAGACCACGCCGCGTGTCTCGCCGCCCACGATCAGGGGCTTGTCCTTCAGCGAGGGATCGTCGCGCTTTTCGATGGCCGCATAAAAGGCGTCACAGTCAAGATGCGCGATGGCGAGGGTGTCGATCTCGGGATGGGCGATGACGCGGGTGGAGCCGCAGGACGGGCAGGGCGCCTCTGCCGCATCGCTGAGGCAGTCGCGGCAAAAGCCGGGCCAAGTCTCTACGCCGGCCATAGCCATGCCGCGCCGCGTACGCCGCTGGAATCACCATGCCTGTTTTTCACGATCTTCGGCGGCCCGCCGAGATTGAAGCCGTATGTCTCCACCAGCGGCGGCAGGTCGCGGTACAGCCGTTCGACATTCGACAATCCGCCGCCCATCACGATCACGTCCGGGTCCAGGATGTTGACCATGGTCGCCATGGCGCGGGCGAAACGATCCACCAGCCGGTCCACGGCGGCGATGGCTGCCGGATGATCGGACGCGGCAATCAGCTCCGCTGTCCAGGCTGGGTCCTCCCCCTTCTCGAAGGGGGAGGTGGCCGTAGCTGGCTCTCGAGCCAGCGAAGGCCGGAGGGGGTCATTTAAAAAATCGCGCGCCAGCGCGGGTCCGCTGCACCACACTTCCAAACAGCCGCGCTTGCCGCAGTAACACAGCGGCGCTTCCGTCACTTCTTCGACCGACGGCGCGGGCAGGGGGATGTGGCCCCATTCCCCGCCGATGCCATGGGCCCCACCCAGCACCTTGCCGTCGATCACCACCCCGCCGCCCACGCCGGTGCCGGCGATGACGCCGAACACGGTGCCCGCACCGGCGGCGGCGCCGTCGCTGGCTTCCGACAGGGCAAAGCAGTTGGCGTCATTGGCCAGCCGTACTTCGCGGCCCAGCGCTTTTTCCAGATCCTGCCGCAATGGCTTGCCGATCAGGTAGGTGGTGTTGGCGTTCTTGATCAGGCCAGTATTGATTTTATCAGAGCCGAAGCTTTCGCTGCCGGGGATGGCGATGCCCACACTTCCGAAGCTGTCCAATTCGCCTTCCGCGCCGGTCACCAATTCCGTCAAGGTCCGTATGGCGGACTCGTAATCCTTCGCCGTGGAGATGCGGCGGCGCAGGGCCACTTTGCCGTCCGGCGCCAGCGCCATGATCTCGGTCTTGGTGCCGCCAAGGTCGATACCGAAGCGCATCAGGCTTCCCCGCCCAGCACATGCCGCGCCATATGCACGTCCTTGGGCGCAATGGAGAGGTTTTCGCAGAAGGGCAGCAGCAGGTCCTCATGCCCCAGCAGGAAATCCAGCAGCGCCACATTCATTCCCGGGGTGCCGGCCGCCTCCCGAAGGGTCGCGGCGTCGATGCCGGCCTCCGTCAGGAAGCGCTGGATGCCGTCTTCCTGGCCGGCCAGCCAGCCAAGGCCCTCCAGGGCAAGCACGTCGGCACGGTCCGGGGTCATCGAGGGCATGGTCGCATTCTCTATGGCATAAGCTATGGTTCAGGAAAATGGAGCGGGGGCGCACGTGAAAAGCCGGATATTCGCCTTAGGTATGGCGCTGATGGCCATCACTCCCAACATCAGGCCGGCCGCCGCGGCCATCCCCAACATGATTCCGCAGCCGGACAGCGTGACGCCGGGCGAGGGCAGCTTCACCGTCACGGCCGCGACACAGGTCCTTTGCGCCGGAAAGCAGGCGGATTGCGCTTGGGTGGCGAAATACTTCACCGGCCTTCTGAAGCGGTCGCGCGGGCTGCAGTTGAGCGCCGGTACAGGCGAGCAGAGCGGCGCCATCTCGCTGCGCCTCTCGGCGGGGATGGGCCCGGAAGCCTACCGGCTTGATATCGCACCCGGCGGCGCCACCGTTACGGCGTCCACCCGCGTCGGCCTGCTCTATGGCGCGGTCAGCCTGTGGCAATTGCTGACACAGAACAACGCCGCCGCCTCCAGCATCGAGATCGCCGGCATGCACATCACCGACGCGCCGCGCTTTGGCATGCGCGGGCTGATGGTGGATTCGGCACGCCATTTCGAGTCGGCGAAGTTCATCAAGTCATTCATCGATACGATGGTGTGGCACAAGCTGAATGTGTTTCACTGGCACCTGGTCGACGACCAGGGCTGGCGGATCGAGATCAAGAAGTACCCGAAGCTGACCAAGGTCGGCGCCTGGCGCACCCCGGACGAGGCGGGCTTGAAGGACATTGATCCGGCAACCGGTCACCCTCGCCCCTATGGCGGCTTCTATACCCAGAAAGACGTGCGCGAGATCGTGGCTTATGCCAAGGCGCGGGGCATCACCATCATCCCGGAAATCGAGATGCCCGGCCATGCCACCTCGGCCATCTTCGCCTATCCCGAACTAGGTTCGGGGACGGCCCCCATCGGCGTGGAGACCGGCTGGGGCGTGTTTCCGCAGCTCTACAATGTGGACGACAAGACTTTTACCTTCCTGGAAAACGTCCTCACTGAAGTGATGGGGCTGTTCCCCGGCAGCTACATCCATATCGGCGGCGATGAAGCCATCAAGGATTACTGGAAATCCTCGCCGAAAATCCAGGCGCAAATGAAGGCGCTGGGAATCGCGGATGAGAAGGCGCTGCAAGGCTACTTCACCGCCCGTATCGAGAAATTCCTCTCGGCCCATCATCGCCGCCTGATCGGATGGGATGAAATTCTGGAAGGCGGCATTCCCGCATCTGCGTCGATCACCTCTTGGCGCGGGTTGGACGGTGGCATCGCGGCGGCCAGGAGCGGCCATGACGCGGTATTGTCGCCGGAAAAGCCGCTCTATTTCGACTGGCGCCAGATCACCGGCGCGGGCGAAGCGCCGGGCGCCGGGCGGGTCAACATGTTGCGCGAGGTTTATGACTTCAATCCGTCGCTGGACGCCCTGACGCCGGAGGAACAGCGCCATATCGTGGGCGTGCAGGCCAATACCTGGACGGAATATCTGACCCAGGAAGAGCTGGTGGCGAATGCCGTCTTCCCGCGCGCCGCCGCGCTGGCGGAACTGGCCTGGAGCGCCGCGCCCAAGGACTGGGACGGCTTCATGGCGCGCATGCCGGCGCAGTACGGCCGCTACCGCGCCATGGACATTCCCCATTCCGAAGCCGCGATGAAGGTGAAGGTGGAGAGCCGTTATGAGGCGGGACGGGGCGCCGTTACTTTGTCCAACCAGACCAGCTTTGGCGAAATTCACTACACCCTGGATGGCGCTTTGCCGACCGCGTTGTCACCGCTTTACAGCGCGCCGCTCACGGTGCCGCTGCCCGCCGTGGTGACGGCGGCGGCCTTCCGCGAGGGGCACATTCTGTCCTTTCCGACCATCGCCAGGGTCGACCTCGCCAGCCTGTACCGCCGCGACAATCAGGACATGAAATTCTGCGACGGCCGCGGCGCGGCGGTGCTGGACGATGCTCCGCCCAGCGGCCCACGGGCGGTGTTCCAAGTTAATGCCGTGCATCCCTGCTGGATCTGGGAGAAGGCCGACTTGAATGGCGTCTCGACCATCACCGCGGCGGTCGGCCAGGTCACGGCGTCGCGCAAGCCCGGTCCCATGCTGGCGCCGTCTACCCCGGATGGCGAGCTGGAAGTGCATCTGGACACTTGCGAGGGCGAGCGCATCGCGGTGCTGCCGCTGGCGCCGGCCGTGAAGAACGATGCCATCACCACCTTGCAGGCGGCGCTGGCGCCACGTGCCGGGGTGCATGACGTGTGTTTCATCTTCACCCGCTCCAAGCCGGACCCGATCTGGGCCATCAGCTGGGTACAGTTGGGGCCGCCTGCTAGACCTTGATGACGATGTTCCTGCGGTCCAGCACCCAGGCCATCAGCCAGCAAGCCAGCATGAAGCCGATGGCGCAAACCAATGAGCCGGGCGGGCCGGGCAAGATGGAATTCATCACGTCCTTGCCCAGCCATTTCCAGAAGCTCTGGCCGCCGACCGGAATCGAACTGACGGCCCGGTCCAGGATAATGGCGAAGATGTAGATGAAGATCGGATTGCGCCCGAAGATTTCAAAAAAGCGCACGCCGAAGCGGTGCTTGCCCAAATCGATCCAGGCCACCAGACCGGCCAGCACGACCAGGTCGATGCCCACCGTCAGCAGCACAAAGCTGGAGGTCCACAGCTTCTTGCCGATGGGGAAGAAGGGGTTCAACGCCAGCGCCGCCAGCAACAGCGCGATGCCGAACCCGAGATAGCGCACAGCCACCAGCCGGCTGGCGCCATGCCGTCGCGCATACAGTCCCGCCAGATAGCCGAAGATGACATTGACGATGGCGGGCAGGGTGCCGGGCAGCCCTTCCGGATCGAAGTCGTAATCCCTGTGGTAGAGATGGGCCACGCCGAACACGAAGCGGTCGACGGCATTGCCGATATTGCCCAGCTTGGTCAGGGCGAGGTCGGGCGGCGCGGTGGCCAGCAGCAGCGCCCAATAGCCCAGCAGCAGCGCCGCCGACAGCGCCAGCAATCCGCGCACGTCCAGATAGCGCGCCGCGATGGCGCCAAAGCAATAGCACAACGCGATGCGCTGCAGGACGCCGGGGATGCGGACTTCACCCCATGTCTTCCATACCCAGCCCTGATCGGCCATGTGTCCGAAGGGGAACCAATGAAACAGGATGCCCAGGCCCGCGATGATGGCGGTGCGGCGCAAGGTCTTGCGCCAGAATTCGCCTTCGGTCATCGCGCTGCCGAACGCCACGGCGTTGCCGACCGCGAACAGAAATGAGGGGAAGACGATGTCGGCGGCGGTGAATCCGAACCAGTCGGCATGGTCCAGCACGGGCCAGGGCTCGGACCCCGCGCCGGGCGTGTTGACCACAATCATCAGGCAGATCGCCATGCCCCGGAAGACATCCAGCGACCGAAAGCGCACCCGTTCCATGGCTGTCCCCCCGACCACCTTGGTGGCCCCGTTGGTCGGGGACTTTTCCTCAAGGCCGCCCCGGGAACAAGCGGGCGAGCACCACGGAGCTGAAAACCGCCCAAAAGCGGCAAAAAGGGGGCACCGCAGGCCGTCAATCTCAAGGGAGCGTTAAGAGATAATCCCTAATACTGGGCAAAACCGGAAGGCCCGTATTGGGCGCTGGCGCATTCCGCGCTGAAAAAGAGACCTGAGCCATGGACGCCAAAACCAAGACGGTCCTGATCGTGGAAGACAATGAGCTCAATATGAAGCTCTTCCACGACCTGCTGGACGCGCATGGCTACAAGATCCTGCAGACCAAGGACGGCATGGAAGCGCTGGACATCGCCCGCGAACATCATCCCGACCTGATCCTGATGGACATCCAGCTGCCGGAAGTCAGCGGCCTGGAAGTCACCAAATGGCTGAAGGAAGATGATTCCCTGAAAGGCATTCCCGTCGTCGCCGTCACCGCCTTCGCCATGAAGGGCGACGAGGAAGTCATCCGCCAGGGCGGATGCGAGGCCTATATCTCCAAGCCCATTTCGGTAACCAGCTTCCTGGAAACCGTGCGCCGCTTCATCGGGTAGATTTTCATGACGGCCCGTGTCCTCGTCGTCGATGACATACTTTCCAACGTCAAGCTTCTGGAAGCGAAGCTGTCGGCGGAGTATTTCGAAGTCATCACCGCCTTCAACGGCCTGGAGTGCCTGTCCAAGATGGAGGCAGGCGCGCCCGACATCGTGCTGCTGGACGTGATGATGCCCGGCATGGACGGTTTCGAGGTCTGCCGCCGCATCAAGTCCAATCCCAAGACCGCCCATGTGCCCGTGGTGATGGTGACCGCGCTGGACCAGCCGTCCGACCGCGTTGCCGGCCTGGATGCGGGCGCCGACGATTTCCTCACCAAGCCGGTGGATGACGCCGCCCTGTTCGCCCGGGTGCGTTCGCTGGTGCGCCTCAAGATGATGACCGACGAATTGCGCATGCGCGAGTCGACCGGCCAGGGCATGGGCCTGATCGATCCCGCCGAGACCCTGACCGAGAACAACCCAACGGGCCGCATCCTGGTGATCGAAGATCGCGCCGAAAGCGTCGCCTGGTTCACCAGCGCGCTCAGCCCCACCCATGAAGTGGCCTCCGCCGATACGTTCGAGGAAGCCCTGGTGCGGGTGAAGGGTGGCGACTTCGACCTTATCGTGGTGTCGCTGGGCATGCGCGGCTTTGACGGCTTGCGGCTTTGTTCGCAGCTTCGCTCCCTGCCGGAAGGCCGCCATGTGCCCATCCTGGTGGTGGTCAGTGACGGTGATCGCCGCAAGCTCACCCAGGCGCTGGAAATGGGCGTCAACGACTACCTGACCCGGCCGGTGGACAAAAACGAACTGGTGGCACGCGTGCGCACCCAGCTGCGCAAGAAGCGCTATGCCGACCGGTTGCGCCACAATGTCCAGCTCAGCCTGGAAATGGCGATCACCGACCAGCTTACCGGCCTGCACAACCGCCGTTACATGAGCCGCCACCTCGACACGCTGATGGCGGACGCGCACAAGAACGGTCGCCCGCTGGCCTTTGTCATCATGGACATCGACTTCTTCAAGCAGGTGAACGACACCTATGGCCATGACATCGGCGACGAGGTGCTGAAGGAATTCGCCGCCCGCATCCAGGCCAATGTGCGCGGCATCGATCTGGCCTGCCGCTATGGCGGCGAGGAATTCGTGGTCGCCATGCCCGATACCGACATGGCCTTCGCCTACAATATCGCCGAGCGCCTGCGCCACTCGATCGAGACCACGCCGGTCAAGATCAGCCGTGACCCGGGCTATCTCAACATCACCATCTCCATCGGCATCGCCAAGGCCGAAGGCCAGAGTGACACTGCCGAGCAATTGCTCCACCGCGCCGACCAGGCGCTGTATCGCGCCAAGCGGACGGGTCGCAACAAGGTTGTCGCCGACGCGGCCTAGTCAACTTTGTCATGGCCGCCCTTGAGGCGGCCATCCATCTTTCCGTTGAACCATGGAT
>JACCXK010000010.1 GCA_013697055.1 Alphaproteobacteria bacterium | reverse complement strand
AGGCATAGGCGCCACCATCCTGATGCCCAACAGCCTGGCGATCCTGGGCGCGAGTTTTTCCGGCGAGGCACGCGGCCGCGCAATCGGCATCTGGGCTTCGATGGGCGCAGGCATGGCCGCCATCGGGCCGGTACTGGGCGGCTGGCTGATCGACATCATCGGGTGGCGCACCATCTTCTACATCAACCTGCCGCTGGCGGCGGGCGCCATCGCGCTGGGCCTGATCTGCGTCCAGGACAGCCATGACCGCGATCGCCCGGCGCTGGATATTCCCGGCGGGCTCCTGGCCACCGCGGCGCTGGGGGCGCTGACCTGGGGTCTCACCATCGGATCGGGTCATGCCGGTTGGACGCTGTTCGCCATCATCGGCGTGGTGACGGGCGTGGTGTTGCTGCTGGCCTTTGTCGGCGTCGAACGCTTGCGCGGGGCGCGGGCGATGATGCCGCTGGCCATGTTCGGATCGGCCAGTTTCATCGGCCTGACCTTGCTGACCTTGCTGCTCTATGGCGCGCTGGGCGCGGTGATGGTGCTGGTGCCCTATGTGCTGATCCAGGGCGGTTACAGCGCCACCCAGGGCGGCAGCGCGCTGGTGCCGGTTGCGGTGGTGCTGGCGCTGCTGTCGCCGCTGATGGGACGGCTCGCCGGCCGCATGGGGGCACGCCTGCCCCTGACCCTCGGCCCGCTGGTGGTGGCGGGCGGCTTCCTGCTGGAACTGCGCATGGGCGCCAAGGCCGATTACTGGACGGAAGTCCTGCCCGCGATCCTGGTGATCTCCATCGGCATGTCGGGCGCGGTGGCGCCGCTGACCAATGCGGTTCTGGGGGCGGTGAGCAACCGCTATACCGGCGCGGCCTCGGGCTTCAACAGCGCCGTGGCGCGGGCCGGCGGGCTGATCGCCACCGCGCTTCTGGGCAGCGTGCTGGGCGCCAAGGGTGACAGCCTGATAACCGGCTTTCACACCGCCGTGATGGCCTGCGCCATCGCCTGTGGGGCTGCCTCGGCGTGTGCTTTTTTCCTGATACCGGGACGGGGGCGGAAGTGATAGCGTTGGCCCCACGGAGCATCGGGCAGGCAAGCGATTAGCGAAGCCGTCGCCCGTGCGACCATTAAATAAGATTGGGAGGTCACCATGCGTCTCGTTTCCGCCGCCATCGCCGTCCTGCTTGCCACAAGTGCGCCGGTCCTGGCGCAGAGTGTTTCGCCCGCCATTGCTGCCGCGGTCGCCGATCCCGCAAGGCCCGATACCGACAAGGAACGCGATGCCACGCGCAAGCCGGCCGAGACAGTCGCCTTCGCCGGGGTCAAGCCCGGCATGATCATCGGCGAGCTTGGGCCGGGCCGCGGCTATTACACCCGCATCCTGGCCAAGGCGGTGGGCCCCAACGGAAAAGTCTATGCCATCATCACCCCGGCGCAAGCCGCGCGTCCCGGCGTGCTGGACGGGCTCAATGCCCTGGCCGCGGCCAATCCCAACATCACGGTGGTGACCAGCGAATATGCGGCCCTGGCGCTGCCGCAAAAGGCCGACCTGTTCTGGACCACCGAGAATTATCACGACTTCCACAACGGTCCGACCGCCGACATCGCAACCCTCAACAAGACCGTGTTCAACAATCTGAAGCCGGGCGGCATCTTTTATGTCGAGGACCACAGCGCCGCGACCGGGGCGGGGCTGGCTGCCACCTCGTCCTTTCACCGCATGGACGAGGAGGTCGCCAAGAGCGAGTTGACTGCCGCGGGCTTCAAGCTGGATGGCGAAGGCCAGTTGTTGCGCAATCCGGCCGACAACAAGGCGGCCAGCAATTCCGAAACCGGTCATTTTGCCAGCGACCGTTTCATGCTGCGGATGAAGCGGTCGTAAGCGCCGCGCCGTCCCAAAATCGAGGGGAGACTTCCATGCGTCTTGTATTTGCCGCCGCCGCGGCTTCACTGCTTGCGACCTCGGCGTTGGCCCAACCTTTGCCCGCGCCTGCCAGTTATCCGCCGGTGACGGGCGAAAAGGGTGTGGTCACCCATCACGGCCTGTCCATGGCGCTGGCCGATCAGATCGCCCATGCCGCGGTAGATGCCTGCCGCAAGATGGGTTTCCACACCACCATTACGGTGCTGGATGCTTCGGGCGCGCTGAAGGCCTTCCTGCGCGACGACATGACCGGGCCGCACACCATCAGCCTCAGCAAGGACAAGGCCTATACCGCCATCACCCTGTCCAACCGCTTCGCCACCTCCGGCACCTTCGCCACGGCGCGCAATTCCACCCTGGGTTCGCCCATGACCAATATCCAGGGCGTGGTCGGCGTGGCCGGCGGCGTGCCCATCAAGTATCGCGGCGAAGTGATCGGCGGCGTGGGTTCCTCGGGCGCGGTGGGCGGCGACAAGGACGAGCTCTGCAGCCAAGCAGGCATCGATGCTGTGGCCGACCAGCTCCGATAACAGTTTCATCATCGCGCCGGCGCGCAGCGCCACCGAAATGATCTCGGCGGCGGCGCTGTTTCGCGCTTATGCCGCTACCTTGCCGGTGGACCTCGCGCCGCAGGGATTTTCGCAGGAACTCCAATCCCTGCCGGGCGTCTATGGCCCGCCCGGCGGCGAACTGCTCTTGGCCAAGCGCGGCGATCATGTGCTGGGCTGCATCGCGCTGAAAGCCCTGGCGCCCAGCGTGGCGGAGATCAAGCGCATGTTCGTGCGGCCCAAAGCGCGCAAGAGCGGCGTGGGCAAGGCGCTGGTGACGGCGGCCCTCGCGGCGGCAAAGACGCTGGGCTATCGCGAGGTCAAGCTGGACAGTCTGCCGGAAATGACGGCGGCAATTGCGCTCTACAAGATCTTCGGCTTTGCGCCCATCCCGCCCTATGGCAGCCACCCTTATCCCGGGCTGGTGACGTTGGGAAAGAGCTTGAGTTGAAAAGAAAACGGCGCCCCGACTTTTTTGAAGACCCCTCCGGCCTTCGCATCGCAAGCGCTGCTTCGGCCACCTCCCCTTCTTGTGCGCTACGCGCACGAGGGGGAGGGGCGCCTGAGCTTTAAGAACGCAAAAGGC
>JACCXK010000003.1 GCA_013697055.1 Alphaproteobacteria bacterium | reverse complement strand
CCCGATGGCGGCCAGGGGCGATGCAAAACCCAGCGCCCTCACCGCCGATTCATTGATCACGTAATGCGCCACGGCGGCGGAATCAGCGGGCACCGCATCGCCATGGCCGGCCGAAAAGAAGCGCCCTGCCACCGGCGTCAGGCCATACTGTTCCAGAAAGCCATAGCCCAGCGAAACCAGGTTGAGCGGCACGGTCACGCCGCCGGATCGCTGCATGTCCTGCGCTTCCAGCAGATCGGGCAACACTGCAATGCTGGAACAGGCTGTGCCGCGCACCCCCGGCAGGTTTCGCACGCCGGCACGGAAGGCGCTGTCTTCGCATTTGTCATGGCGCACGAACAGCATCTGGTCGGTGGCAACGCGCAGCGCATCGCGGCTGGCATAGCGATATTGCTGCAGGACGGTAACCGCCGCGATAATCAACAGGATCAGGATGACGAATTGCACCGCCACCAGCACGTGGCGGAGCATCCCGCCTCCCGCGCGCGTAACACCCTTCAGCACCGCGGCGGGCCGCATGCCGGACAGGACAAAGGCCGGCCAGGCGCCCGCCAGCACACCCACGATCAACGCACAGGCGAGCAGCGCCAACGCCAGTCCGGGCTCACGCCAATATTGGAACACCGCGCCGCTGTTGAGGAAGGCATTGACGCTGGGCAGGGACAACTCGACCAGCATGACCGCGACGCAAAGCGCGAACATAACTTGCAGCACCGACTCGCCCAGGAACTGGAACACCAATGCGCGGCGGCTGGCGCCTGCGGCCTTGCGAATGCCGACCTCGACTCCGCGGCGCGCCGCCCGCGCCGTGGTCAGGTTGACGAAATTCACGCAGGCCAGGACCAGGATCAACAGCGCCGCCGCGCTTATCATCGCCAGCCGCGCCGCCACGCCGGGCGAGAAGCCGGGCGACAGATGCATCTGGTCGCGGCTAAGCAGATGCAATTTCACCGCCGGCACACCCATCGAGGGCCCTTGCGCTGAAGCTGCGCGTGGCAATCGCATCAGCCGGTTCATCGCCGCCGCGATATCCCGCTGCAGCCCGGCCGTATCGGCGCCCGGGGCAAGACGCACCAGGGTGTCGGCGTCAAAATGAATGCGGTCGCCGCCCATGCCGGGGCTTTGGTCGGCCTTGGTCAGGGAAGAGAAGGACGCAGACCCGGATGCGAATATACCGGAGCGGAAATTGCTGGCATGGGACGGCAGGTCTGCGATCACCGCGGTCACCGTCAGGACATGCGGATCGGCATGGCCCATGATGATCGTCTGGCCGACGACATCGTCGCGCCCGAAATATTTTCGCGCGATTTCGCGTGGAATAACGATACCATCGGGACGCGCCAGCGCCTTTTCCAGGTCGCCATGGAGCACCGGGAACGGCAGCAACCGGAAAACGTTAGCGTCCGCCCAGTTGAAATACTCCCGTGCTTCGATCCTGCCATGGCTGAGCAGGGTTCGCCCGTCGCTGATTCGCGTCGCCGCTTTCACCTCGGGAAATTTCTGACGCAGCAGTGCCGCCAAGTCGTGCGGCGTAGAACCATTATAGTCGGCCTGCATCCCCGGAAACGCATTCTCCTGTGCCACGAGATAGACCTGTTCGCTGCCGGGAATGAAGCTGTCGAAATGCGCCTGATTGCGAATGACGATGCCGGCGAGGATCGCCGCCATCAGGCCGATGGCAAGGCCGGATATTGCGATGGCCGATTGCAGGCGGTTGGCCGCCAGGTTTCGCAGGGCCGTGACAAGCAGATGGCGCAGCATCAGAGCTGGGTCTCGCTGACGATCTGGCCATCCAGCATCTTGACGGTGCGACCGGCAGCGGAGGCATGCAGGGGTGAATGGGTCACCATCACGATGGTGGTGCCGGCGGCGCTAGCGCCTTTCAGCAGGTCCATCACCGCGTCGCCATTGGCGGTATCCAGGTTGCCGGTGGGTTCGTCCGCCAGGATCAACTGGGGATTGGAGACCAGGGCGCGGGCGATGGCGACACGCTGCTGCTGGCCGCCCGACAATTGCTGCGGCCGATGCCGGGCGCGGTGCGCCACCCCCACCCGCTCCAGCGCCTCGGCCACGCGCTTGCGCCGGCCGCTGCTATCCTTGCGATACAGCAGCGCCACTTCCACATTCTCTTCCACCGTCAAATCGTCGATCAGGTTGAAGCTCTGAAAGACAAAGCCGATATGATCGCGCCGCAGCCGGGTCAGATCGCCCTCGCTGCTTCCCGTGATCTCCGTACCCAGCAGGCGATAGGAACCGCCACTGGGCGTGTCCAACAACCCCAGGATATTCAGCAAGGTGGATTTGCCGCAGCCCGACGGTCCCATCACCGCCACGAACTCACCCTGCGCCACGCTGAGCGAGATGTCGTTCAGGGCCTGCGTCTCCACGTCGGTGGTGCGGTAATGTTTGGCCAGGTGAGACAAAGCGAGCATGGCGTTTCCTTCAATGCAAATCGATGCGGTCGATCTTGCCGTAATTGGCATAGTCAGACGTGATCACGCGGTCGCCCGGTTTGAGGCCGGACAAGACCTCTACCTGCTCGACATTGCGCCGTCCCAGCTTGACGCGACGGCGATGGGCACTGCTCCCGTCCAGCACAAAAACATAATCGCCGCCGGAGCCTTCCAGGAACGGCCCCGCCGGCAGGATCACGCCTTTGCTGTCGCCGCCCAGGGTCAGCCGGCCCTCCGCCGCCGCGCCGGTGGTGAGGTCGGCCGGCATTGCGCCGGCAAAGGCCAGGTCCACGGTAAAGACGCCGTTTTTGACCTGCGGATAGATGCGCGCGAGCTTCAGACGATAGTTCTTGCCATTCAAGCTGACATCAGCGTCCTGCCCGGCGCGGGCGCGGCCCAGATAATATTCGTCGATGTCGGCCGCGAGCTTGAAGCCGGTGGGCGGCACGATCTCCGCCAGCCGCTCGCCGCGGTTGCGATTCTCACCGATCTTCAGGTCCAGGGCGGTGATGCGGCCGCTGACCGGCGCCTTCACGGTGAGGTCTTCCAGCTTGTCACGAGTCACAGCCAGGCTTTTCTTCAGCCCTGCCAGCTCCGATTGCAGGCCGGGCAATTGCGCCAGGCGCAAAGCTTCCTGCCGCTTGTTGGTCTCGACCTGCAGCGGCAGCAGGACGCGATAGTGATCTAGCTGGTCATGCACCGTCTCAACATCTTTTTGCGACATGGCACCCTGCTTCAGCAAAGGATCGTAGCGGCGCGCGGTGTGTTCCAGGCTGGCAATATTGAAGCGGATATCGACCAGGGTCTTGGCATTGGCGGCGCGATTGGCTTCCAGCTGGGTTTCGAAACTCTGCAATTGAGTGATGGATTCCACCAGCCGGCCTTCATTGTTCAGCACATCCAGTTGCAACTGGGCATTGCGGAACATGACCAGCGGCTGGCCCTGCACCACCCGGTCGCCGGCCTGGGCCAACACCTTCTCCACCTGGCCGCCTTCCAGCGCATCCAGATAGATCGTGTCCTTGGGGACCACGGTGCCGCGCAGGGGCACGAAATCGTGGAACACGTCGTTGCTGACGCTCACGATGGTGACATCGTTCCAGCCGAGGGTAAGGCTGCGTTCGCGCGCGCTCCACAGGAGCAATGCCAGCAGCAGCATGGCGACGCCGGCACCGGCCATCATCGCAAAGGCACGGGCGCGCGGTGTGCGCCACCATTCCAGTTGCAGCGGCTTGTCCATCACATGGCTCATGGCGACAGTGTAAAGCCGCGCCGTCGCATCCAGAAACCAGTCCGGACAAAGGCTTAGGACAGCGTCCGGCCTGATCCCGCGGGCCGCCTGTCCGGAAACGGACAGTTGTGCGCCTCTTTTGAATCGCTAGGCTGACACCATGGACAAG
>JACCXK010000237.1 GCA_013697055.1 Alphaproteobacteria bacterium | reverse complement strand
TTGTAGAGCCGCCGGTTGGCGTACTTCTTGATGACCACCGGACCGTCGGTTTTTGCTTTGTCGTCTGCCACTGAGTTCCCCGATTTCTGTACGCCTCCCCGAAGGCGCGCTTTTGCGTAGGACATCATCCTGCGAGTGCGCTGTCCAGCGCCATTTAGCAACCGCAACACCAGACAGGCTGTCAGTTCCCTTGTAAGCGCATGATAACGCAGGGTATTTTTATCACGGTTTACCATTGCCCGCGTTCGCGGCATTTTGCGCGCGGCAACAACAAAAAGTCCGCATCCGGAAGGAAATTCCATGGAAGACGTCGTCATCGTATCGGCTGCCCGCACCGCCGTGGGCGCCTTCAGCGGCGCCTTCGCCACGGTTCCCGCTCACAAGCTGGGAGAAGTCGCCATCAAGGCCGCGCTGGAGCGCGCCAAAGTTTCCGGTGAGGAGGTTTCCGAAGTCATCCTTGGCCAAGTGCTGACCGCCGCCCAGGGCCAGAACCCGGCCCGCCAGGCCTCCATCGCTGCGGGCATTCCGATCGGCGCGCCCGCCTGGAGCATCAACATGGTGTGCGGCTCGGGCCTGCGCACCGTGGCGCTGGGCGCCCAGGCGATCATGCAGGGCGACGCCGCGATCGTGGTGGCCGGCGGCCAGGAATCGATGAGCCTCTCGACCCATGCCGCTTATTTGCGCGCAGGTCAGAAAATGGGCGACCTGCAATTCATCGACACCATGATCCGCGACGGATTGTGGGATGCCTTCAACGGCTATCACATGGGCGTCACCGCCGAGAATGTCGCCAAGGAATGGCAGATCACCCGCGACGAGCAGGACAAGTTCGCCGTCGCTTCGCAGAACAAGGCCGAAGCCGCGCGCAAGGGCGGCAAGTTCAAGGACGAGATCGTTGCCGTCACCGTCAAGGGCCGCAAGGGCGACACTTTGGTGGACACCGATGAATATATCCGCGATGGCGCCACCATCGAGGCCATGGCCGGCCTACGGCCGGCGTTTGATAAGGCCGGCACCGTCACCGCCGGCAATGCATCCGGCCTCAATGACGGCGCTGCCGCCCTGGTGCTGATGAGCGCCAAGGATGCAGCGGTGCGCGGCCTTACCCCCCTGGCGCGCATCGCCAGCTGGGCCCAGGCGGGCGTGGATCCCAAGGTGATGGGCTCCGGCCCGATCCCGGCCTCGCGCCTGGCGCTGCAGAAGGCGGGCTGGAAGGCTTCCGACCTCGATCTGGTGGAAGCCAATGAGGCCTTCGCCGCCCAGGCCTGTGCCGTCAACAAGGACATGGGTTGGGACACCGCCAAGGTGAACGTCAATGGTGGCGCCATCGCCATCGGCCATCCCATCGGGGCGTCGGGTGCGCGCATCCTGACCACCCTGTTGTTTGAGATGGGCCGGCGCGATGCCAAGAAGGGCTTGGCGACGCTGTGTATCGGCGGCGGCATGGGCATCGCTCTGACGGTCGAGCGCTAGGACGGCACTGCAACATCGTTCTTTGTTGAAACGCCCGCAAAAGCGGTCCTAACTGTTTTTCCTATGGGGAAAGCAAAAGGAACAGCATATGGCACGGGTAGCGGTGGTGACGGGTGGAACGCGCGGCATTGGCGAGGCGATTTCGGTCGCGCTGAAGAATGCCGGTTATGTCGTGGCGGCCAATTACGCGGGCAATGACGATCGCGCCAAGGCCTTCACCGAGCGCACCGGCATCAAGTCCTACAAGTGGGACGTGTCGTCCTTCGACGATTGCGCCGCGGGCATCAAGGCGGTCGAAGCCGAGCTGGGCCCGGTGGAGGTGATCGTCAACAATGCCGGCATCACCCGCGACGCCACCATGAAAAAGATGAGCCGCTCCGCCTGGGACGAGGTAATCGATACCAACCTGGGCGGCTGCTACAACATGTGCAAGGCGGCGTGGGACGGCATGCTGGCCAGGGGCTTCGGCCGCATCGTCAATATCGGCTCCATCAATGGCCAGGCCGGCCAGTATGGCCAGGTGAACTATGCCGCCGCCAAGTCCGGCATCCATGGCTTCACCAAGGCGCTCGGCCAGGAAGGCGCCGCCAAGGGCATCACCGTCAACGCCATCGCGCCCGGCTACATCGACACCGACATGGTGGCGGCGGTACCGGCCGAAGTGCTGGCCAAGATCGTGGCCCGCATTCCGGTGGGGCGTCTGGGCAAGGCCAGCGAAATCGCGCGCGGCGTGCTGTTTTTGGTAGCGGATGAAGGCGGGTTCATCACCGGCTCCACCATGTCGATCAATGGTGGGCAGCATATGTATTGAGGGTTTAACCCCTCTCCATGGCCGGGCTTGACCCGGCCATCCAGGGCAACCAATAACGGAGCCTGATCCTCTGGATGGGCGGCTCAAGGCCGCCCATGGTGAATTGTAGAAATGATCACGTCTCTCATCGCCGAGAAGCTTGCCTGCGCGCGGGGCGACAGAAGGCTGTTCGAGAATCTGTCCTTTCGCGTCAAGGCCGGGCAGGCGCTGGCGGTGGAAGGCGCCAATGGCGCCGGCAAGACCTCGCTGCTGCGCCTGATCGCGGGCTTCCTGTCACCCGCAGCGGGTCGCCTGGTCGTGCAGGACGCCGACGGTGAAAGTGATGATGCCGAGGAGCGCGGCAAACAGATCGGCTGGCTGGGGCATCAGGACGGCCTCAAGCCGCAACTGACGGTGGCCGAGCAACTGGCTTTCTGGGCGGCGCTCTATCGCGGCACGACGAACAGCGCGGTGCTGGAGCAGGTCGGGCTGCAGCGCCAGGCAGATCTGCCCTGCCGCTATCTCAGCGCCGGACAGAAGCGGCGCCTCGCTCTGGCGCGGCTCCTGGTGTCGCAGCGTCCGCTCTGGCTGCTGGATGAACCTTTCGCCGCGCTGGACACGTCAGGACAGGCGCTGGTCGCCCAGTTGATGGCCCTTCACTGCGGGCAGGGCGGCATTATCATCGCCGCCACCCATGAGCCCCTGGGCCTTGGCAACGAAAGCCTCAAGCTGTGAGCCCGTTCTTCACGCTTCTGGCACGTGACATCAAGCTGGCCGCCCGCAGCGGTGGCAGCGCCTTCCTCGCGCTGTCCTTCTTTGCCTTGGTGGCCACCCTGGTGCCGCTGGGCGTGGGCGCGGACCTGCGCCTCCTGGCGCGGGTGGGCGGCGGGGTGTTGTGGGTGGGTGCGGTGCTGGCGGCGCTGTTGTCTTTGGACCGCTTGTTCCAGGGCGACTTCGAGGATGGCAGCCTGGACCTGATCGCACTGTCGCCCCTGCCGCTGGAACTGACGGCTCTCGCCAAGATGCTGGCGCACTGGCTGTCCACCGGCGCGGCCCTCACTTTGCTGTCGCCCTTGCTGGCGCTGCTGTTCAACCTGCCGCCGGCCGCCACCCTGACCCTGTTCCTGTCGCTGCTGCTGGGGACGCCGGCGGTCAGCGCCGTCGGCGCCATCGGCGCCAGCCTGACGCTGTCCTTGAAGCGGGGCGGGTTGATCTTGCCCCTGATCATCCTGCCGCTGCTGTCGCCGGCGGTGATCTTCGGGGCGGGCGCGGTGTCCCTGACCCTGGACCGGCTGGCTTCCGGCGGGGCCCTGGGCCTGTTGGCGGCTTTTTCCGCAGGCGCGGTGCTGCTAAGTCCCTTTGCGGCGGCGGCTTCGGTCCGCCTGAATCTCGGTGGTTGAATGAACTGGCTTTTTCGCTACGCCAACCCGCACAATTTCATGCGGCTGTCGAATGTGCTGCTGCCTATCACGGCCGTCGCCACGGCGTTGTGCCTGGGCGTTGGCCTTTATCTCGGCTTCACCGTGCCGCCCGACTATCAACAAGGCTCGACCGTGCTGCTGCTGTTCATTCATGTTCCCGCCGATGTGGCGGCAGAGGCGGCCTATGGCGCCATCGCGATCTGCTCGCTTCTGTCGCTGGTGTGGCGCCATCCCTTGTCGGACATCGCCGGCCGCGCCGCGGCGCCCTTCGGCGCGGTTTTCACGGCGCTAGGCCTGATCACGGGGGCGCTGTGGGGCAAGCCCATGTGGGGCACCTATTGGGTGTGGGACGCGCGGCTGACCAGTTTCCTGCTGCTGCTGTTTTTGTTCTTCGGCTACATGGCGCTTTGGAATGCCATTGAGGATGAAGTGCGCGCCGCCCGCGCCGCTGCCATCCTGGCGCTGGTGGGCGTGGTGAACATTCCCATCATCAAATTCTCGGTGGATTGGTGGAGCACCTTGCATCAGGGCGAGAGCATCGTCTCGGGCAAGATCGCGCCCGTTTATCTGGCGCCGTTGCTGATCATGATGCTGGGTTACATACTATTGTTCGTGTCGCTGTGGATGCTGCGAATCCGCACCGTGATCCTGGAGCGGCGCGCCCGCACTTTGATGCAAAGAAGCGCGGCATGAATTTCGATCTAGGTCCCTATGGCGTCTATATCTGGCCCGCTTATGGCGTCTCCGCCGTGGCGCTGATCGGCATCACCTTGTGGAGCGTGATCGGCTGGACCAAAGCCAGGGCAGCCCTGGCCAAGCTGGAACAAAAATGAAGCGCTGGGTCTTCATCGCGCCCATCGTGGCTTTCGCAGGTCTGGCCTTTTTCCTGTTTCGCAGCCTGTGGTCGCCGGCGCCCGAACTTGTGCCGTCGGCGCTGCTCAACAAGCCGGCGCCGCGCCTGACCTTGCCGGGGCTGGATGCCCAGAGCGCCGCCTTCACGCCGGCGGACCTGGCCGGCGGCCATGTCAGCGTGATCAATGTTTTTGCCTCCTGGTGCGCGCCCTGCCGCACCGAGACCGGCCAGCTCGCCACCTTGAGCCGCATGCCGGGGGTAGCGCTGTACGGCCTGGCGCAAAAAGACAAGCCCGAGGCCACCCGCGCCTTCCTGGACGAGGCGGGCAATCCCTTCGCCCGCATCGCGCGCGACGATGACGGCCGCGCCTCCATCGAATGGGGCGTCTACGGCGTGCCGGAGACCTATGTGGTGGACGGGCGCGGCATCATCCGGCTCAAATATGTCGGGCCGCTCAGCGACGCCGCCCTGAAACGCGAGCTGATCCCCGCCATCAAGGCCGCCCAGGCAAATCCGTAACCTTTTGCTAACCCTGTTTTGACAGGGTGGCTGTATGCAAGTCAGCGCCACTTTGATTGCCGCCCAGCAGGCCGCCCGCGAGGCGCGCGCCCGGCTGCAGGTACCGCAGGCGCCCCAGAAGGCGAACTTTGCCGCCGCGCTGGAAAAGACCGCGGGAGCCGCGCTGGCCTTTTCAGCCTTGCCGCTCAAGCAGACCGCCGCGCCGCAGGCGGTACAGCAGCCCGCACAGGCGCAGGCGACCGGCCGGATGGGCCAACACATCGATATTACGGTTTAGAGGTAGTTCAGCCGCCCAATTTTCTGCGCCGCACATTGCGTCGGGCAGGGCGGACACCATCGCCGCTGAGCAGCTCGGCGGCCTGGGCGATCTGGGACAGGGCTTTGACGAATTTCTGGCGTTCCGGCTGGGGCAGGGCCTCCAGTAGAGCGCGCTCGGCGCGGTCGGCGGCATTGCGGGCGCCGCGCAGCGCCTTGCGGCCCGACGGGCTGATGGCCACGGCATTGGCGCGCTGGTCTTCTTCGGTGCGTTCGCGCGACAGCAAACCTTTTTCCAGCATCCGGCGCACCATCTCCGCCAGGGTCGAGCGATCGATGCCGGTGATTTCCACCAGCGCGGTCTGGCTGACGCCGTCATTCTGTTCCAGCGCACAGAGCAGCGTGAACTGCTGCTTGGTCAGTTCCTTGGCGCCGGCTTCGCGCGCGTACAGGTCGCCATAGAATTGCTGGCAGCGGCGGATCAGGTGAGAGGGCGCTTCGGAAAGGTCAAAACCATTTCCCGGTCTGCGCTGCCCCTTCATCATCAACGACCCCTAATCTCGCTCCACCGGTGCGCTGCCATCACATGTCCCGTCTTCGGGTTACAGAGAGGCGCTGCGGTCCGGAAGGCGAGTTAAAACGGTTTTGCGCGCCGATGTCCATGCGCAAATTTTCACTTTCTCACCTTTGCAAATTGCGTGTGTTGTGATCCGGCCATGGCCTTGTACGTATTGCACGGCTCGCATCCGTGGATTGTGCCGCAAGAGCACAATGAATGGTATGCCACCCGCCGTGCGGGCCATACATCATCTTCCAATGTTTCTAAGAAGATAGTCCGCAGCTGTGAGCGGGGCGCATCATTGTTGCGCGTTTTTTTCGCCGTCTGCGGCGTCCGGTGCCTGATGTTTTATCACCAGTCGGGTCTGTGCGAGCGCGAAAAGAAAGATTAGGGGGATGATGCCCCAGACCTTGAACGACACCCAGACATCGTCCGAGGTGTTGCGCCACACCGCCTCATTGACGGCGGCCAGAGCAAAAAAGAACACGCCCCAGCGCCAGGTCAGTTGCCGCCAGCCGCTTTCGGTGAGGTCGAAGGCCTGGGCAAAAACATATTTGATGAAGAGACGATTGAAGAGAAGACCGCCGAGCAGGATGACGCCGAAGAAAGAATAGATGATGGTGACCTTCACCTTCAGGAAGGTCTTGTTTTCCAGATAAAGCGTGAGGCCGCCAAAGATCAGCACCATCACCGCGGTGAAAAGCGGCATGGGCGAGATTTTTTTCTCGATCATATAGCCCAGCACCAGCGAGACGCAGATCGCCACCATGAAGGCGCCGGTGGCGACGAAAAAACCGCCCCATTTGAAGGCCGCGAAGAAGATCAGAAGAGGCCCCAGATCCAGGGCCAGCCGGCGCATCTGCGGGTTCATGCTTCAATTCCTACAAGGGCGCGGGCAAAGTCGGCGGCGACAAAGGGCTGCAGGTCGTCCTCGCCTTCCCCCACCCCGATATAATGCACCGGCAGGCCGAACCGCCCGGCCAGCGCCACCAGGATGCCGCCCTTGGCGGTGCCGTCCAGCTTGGTCATGACCAGGCCGGTCACCGGGACCGAGGCCGAGAAGGCCTCGACCTGGCTGATGGCGTTCTGGCCGGTGGTGGCGTCCAGCACAAGGAGCACGGCATGGGGGGCGCCGGGGTCCAGCTTCTTGATCACCCGGGCGATCTTCTCCAGCTCGGCCATCAGGCCCGCCTTGTTCTGCAGCCGCCCCGCCGTGTCGATCAGCAATATGTCGCTGCCGTTGGCGCGTGCCTTCTCCAGCGCCTCGAAGGCCAGCCCAGCGGCATCGCCGCCCGCCTTGGTGGCGACGAATTCGGCGCGAGCTCTGGTTGCCCAGACACGCAACTGCTCGATGGCGGCGGCGCGGAAGGTGTCGCCGGCGGCCAGGGTGACTTTCGCGCCTTCCTCGGCCAGGCGCTTGGCCAGCTTGCCGATGGTGGTGGTCTTGCCGGTGCCGTTGACCCCGGCCACCAGGATGACAAAGGGCTTCTTGCCGTCTTCGATGCGGAACGGCTGCTGGATGGGGGCGAGCAGGGCTGCGATCTCGCCCGCCAGCACGGACTTCAGCTCGGCGCCGGAGATTTCCGCGTCGTAGCGGTTCTTCGCCACGGCAGCAGCGATCTTGGCAGACTGGATCGCGCCCATATCGGCACGGATCAGGGCTTCTTCCAGTTCCGCCACTGCTTCGGCGTCCAATTTCTTTTTGGTCAGGATCTCGCCCAGGCCGGTCTTGGAAAGGCCGGACTTGAGGCGATCGAAGAAGGTGGGCGGCGGCGGCGCTTCGCCAAATGTCCTCACAGCGGGGCGCCCACAAGAGTTGCGCCGCTGCGGCCGGTGATGGTGAGGGGCACAAAGCTGCCGTAGGGCGCTTGGAATTTCACGGGGGTGAAACAGGGCGTGCGGCCCACGCCGCCGCGTTCCATCAGCACGGTGTGGCGCGCGCCTATCATCCCATCCAGGCGGCGGTCGCGCGCGGCTTCGCCCTTGGCGCGCAGCCGGGCGGCGCGCTCCTTGACCAGGGTCCGCGGAAGCTGGGGCATCTTCGCGGCCGGTGTGCCCTCGCGCGGCGAAAAACCGAAGACATGCAGCTGCGAGAAACCAGCATCATCCACCAGCGCCAGGCTGTTCTCGAACATCGCCTCGCTCTCGGTGGGAAAGCCCGCGATCAGGTCGGCGCCGAAGGCGGCATCGGGGCGATGGCGGCGTACGTCTTCGCAGAAAGCGATGGTGTCGGCCCGGGCGTGGCGGCGCTTCATGCGCTTGAGGATCATGTCGTCGCCCGACTGGGCCGAAAGATGGAAATGCGGCATCAGCCGCTCTTCCTCGGCGATGACGCGCATCAGGCTTTCATCGGCTTCGATGCTGTCGATGGAGGACAGGCGCAAGCGCTTCAGTTCCGGCACCAGCTTGAGGATCTTGCGTACCAGGGTGCCCAGGCCCGGCGTGCCCGGCAGGTCGGCGCCATAGGACGTGAGGTCCACCCCCGTCAGCACGATCTCGGCAAAGCCCTGTTCCACCATCCGCCGGGCCTCTTGCACCACCGTGCCCATCGGCACGCTGCGCGACGGCCCCCGGCCATAGGGAATGATGCAGAAGGTGCAGCGATGGTCGCAGCCATTCTGCACCGAAAGGAAAGCGCGGGTCCGGCCCTCGAAATGGTCCACCCTCTGGGAGGCGGTCTGGCGCAAGCCCATGATGTCGGTGACGCGGATTTTCCCGCCTAAGCCCGTATAAGCGTCAGCCGTCAGTTTCTCGGCATTGCCCAGCACGACATCCACTTCGGGCATGGCGGCATAGGTCTGAGGCTCTGTCTGCGCGGCGCAGCCGGTGACGATGATGCGGCGCCCCGGTTGCTCGCGCTTCAATCGGCGGATGGCCTGGCGCGACTGGCGCACCGCTTCGGCGGTGACGGCACAGGTATTGACCACCACGGCGTCCCGCAGTTGCGCCTCGCGGGCGCGGTCCTTGATCGCCTCGCTTTCATAGGCGTTGAGGCGGCAGCCGAACGTCACGACCTCCACGGTCATGGCTTGCCGGGGAGGTTATTCAGGTCGAGCCGGCCGCGGAACGGCGCGGCGGTGGGGCCGGTCATCAGCACATGGCCGTCTTCCTCGCGCCATTCTATCATCAGCGAGCCGCCATCCAGCACCACTTCCACCTTGCGGCCCGTCAGGCCCCTCCGGATGGCGGATACGGCGGTGGCGCAGGCGCCGGTGCCGCAGGCCAGGGTCACGCCCACGCCGCGTTCCCAAACCCGCATGCGGATCTTGCCGGGGTCCAGGATTTGCGCGAACTCGACATTGGTGCGGTTGGGAAACAGCGGCAGGTTTTCGATTTTCGGGCCCAGAGCCGTGAGGGGCACTGCCTGGGCGTCTGGCACGAACAGTACGCAATGGGGATTGCCCATGGAGGCGGCGCTGGCCGGCACACTGGAGCCGCCCACTTCGATCAGGAAATTGCTGGTGTCGGTTTCCTGTGCCAGCGGTATCTGTTTCCAGTCCAGCCGGGGTGCGCCCACATCGACCGTTACGGCGCCATTGCCGGCATCGCTGCAGATCAACAGCCCGCCCTTGGTGGAAAGCTTGACCCGCGCCAACCCGCGCTCGTCCAGCAGCAGGCGCGCCACGCAGCGGGTGGCGTTGTAACAGCTTTCCGATTCCGACCCGTCGGCATTGGTGAACAGCACACTGGCATCGGCCTGGGCGCCGCCGGGGCGGATCACCACCACCGTGTCGCAGCCTACGCCGAAATGTCGGTTGGCCACGGCCCTGGCATGCGCCGGCGTCAGGTTGACGGCGGCATCGCGCGCGTCGAACACCACGAAATCATTGCCCAGGCCGTGCATTTTTACGAATGAGGTCATGGGGCCTTATAGTGGGCTGGACAGCGCTTTTCCATGGACTTGAAGACGTAAAATTCCCAAGCTGGCGCGACAATCTTGCGGAACTGCCATGCGCATCCTTCTCAGCCTGATCGCTCCGCTGCTCATCCTTGCTTCAGGAGCCTTTGCCGTGCCCCCTCAAACAATGAATCAAGGCGATCCTTATGCCTGGCTGGAAGATGTGCATGGCGAAAAGCCGCTGGCCTGGGTGAAGGCGGAGAATGCCAAGGCGCTGGGGCCGCTGAAGGCCGATCCGCGCTACCAGAAGAATTACGATTCCCTCATGCAGGTGCTGGACGCCACCGACCGCATTCCCACCGGCGGCCTCAGCCACGGCTTTGTCTATAATTTCTGGCAGGACGCGGCCAACCCCAAGGGCCTGTGGCGGCGCACGACGACTACCGATTACCAGAATGCCGATCCCAAGTGGAAGGTGCTGCTGGACGTGGATGCGCTGGCAAAGAGCCAAAAGGAAAACTGGGTGTTCAAGGGCGCCGAATGTTCACCCGGCGAGACACGCTGCTTGATCCGGTTGTCGCGCGGCGGCGGCGATGCGGTGGTGGTGCGCGAATATGACCTGAAGGCCAAGGCGCTGGCCGATGACGGTTTCGCCTTGCCGGAAGCCAAGATCGATGCCGGTTACCTGGACGACGACACGCTGCTGTTCGCCACGGCCAAGGATGGCGAGACCAAGTCCGGCTATGCCCGTATCGTCAAGCTGTGGAAACGCGGGCTCCCCATCACGGCGGCCAAGGTGCTTTACGAAGGCCAGGCGGAAGATGTGCTGGCCGCGCCCGCCACCTTTCACAGCAAACAGGGCAATGCCGGCCTGGTGATCCGGGCGGTGAATTTCTTCGAGAGCGATTACTTCCTGCTGCAGGGCGATGCGGTGAAGCAATTGCCGCTGCCGCGTTCGGCCGATGTGAAGGGGCTATTCGACGGCGCCTGGCTGGCGACGTTGCGCCAGCCTTATGAAACCGGCGGCGTGAAATTGCCCAAGGGCGCGCTGGTGGCATTCCGCGAGGGCGCTGCGCCGCAGGTGATCTTCGCGCCGGGCCCGCGTCAGAGCATCGAAAGCGTCGGCATCGGCCGCGACAAGGTGTATGTCGCCACCACCGACAATGTGATCGGTTCGGTGCATGTCTTTACCACCAACGGCAAAGGATGGTCGGATAAAGTTCTGCAACTGCCGGGACAGGGCGCCGCCGACATCGTTTCGACCAACGATTTCGGCAAGGAAGCCCTGTTCAGCTTCCAGAACTATCTGACCCCACCCACCCATTATTTCGACGATGGAAGTGATCAACCCAAAGCCATCAAGTCCCTGCCGGCGCGCTTTGATGCCTCAAACCTGGTCAGCGAGCAGTTCGAGGCCGTCAGCAAGGACGGCACGCGCATTCCCTATTTTGTCACCCGCCCCAAGACGCTGAACGGCCTCGCGCCCACCGTGCTCTATGGCTATGGCGGCTTCGAAGTTTCACTCACCCCCGGCTACAGCGCCAACATGGGGCGGCTGTGGCTGGCCCATGGCGGCATCTATGTCGTGGCCAATATCCGCGGCGGCGGCGAGTTCGGACCCGCCTGGCATGACGCCGCCTTGAAGAACAAGCGCCAGCACGCCTATGACGATTTCGAAGCGGTGGCGGCGGACCTGGTCAAGCGCGGGCTGACGACCACCAAACAGCTGGGCATCATGGGCGGCTCCAATGGCGGGCTGCTGGTGTCTACAGTGATGGTGCAGCGGCCCGAACTGTTCGGCGCCGTGGTCTGCCAAGTGCCGCTGATCGACATGATCGCCTATAGCCATATTGGCGCCGGCGCGAGCTGGGTGGCGGAGTATGGCGATCCGGCGATCCCGGCGGAGCGCGACTACATCCTCACTTACTCGCCCTACCAGAATGTGAAAGCGGGCGTGAAATATCCGCCGGTGTTCTTCGTCACCGCCACCAGCGACGACCGGGTGACGCCGGTGCATGCCCGCAAGATGGCGGCCAAGATGCTGACGCAAGGCCATGCGGTGATGTTCTACGAGAATACCGATGGCGGCCATGCCGCCGCCGCCGATCATCGGCAATATGCGGAGATGTTCGCCCTCAGCTTTGTTTACTTCGCGCAGAAGCTCGGGTTGAAGAGCTGAGGCATACCGAAAAAGAAAAAGCCCGCCGATTGGCGGGCTTTTTGTTTCAGCGACCCTTATTCGATGGGCGGCCTAGCGGCCTTTGGCGATCCGCGGCTTGGGCGGGGCGGCCGGGGCTTCCTTGGGCTTGGAGGCCTTGTAGATCTTGGTCAGGGCCTCGCGGCTTTTGATGGCGGAGGCGGTCATTTCGGGCAGCTTGGGCATGACGGAACTTTCGGGTGGGACTTCTGACCCCCACCCTAGGGCTCCGAAGCCCATCAGTAAACGGACGTTTCCGCAGCCCTGCTCTGCCTTAGGCCGGCGCCGCACCCTGGATACCCAATCGGACCAGATAGACCGACTGGGAGGCGCACATCCACAGCCAGTCGCGCTTGGGGCCGCAGAAGGTGACGTTGGCGCAGGTCTCGGGCAAGCGGATGCGGCCGATGCACCTGCCGGCCGGGTTCCACACCGTGACCCCCATATAGCCGGGCACCGAGGTCGAGCCGGACCAGACATTGCCCGCCACGTCCACCCGGTGGCCGTCGGGGCCGCAATGCACCCCGTCCACGTCGCAATCGGTGAAGCGGCGCTGGTTGGCGATCTTGGTGCCCACCACGTCGGCGACATCGATGCCGGTGCCCCAGGCGAAATAGACCTTGCTGTAGTCGGGCGAGAAGGCGATGCCGTTGGGCACCAGGCCCAGCTTGCCTTCCACGATCACATCCAGCCGGCCGCTGGGGTCCCAGCGATAGATGCTGGGCGGGCGCACCTGCTTCTGGGAACCGATAATGCCGGCGCTGCCATTGCCGATATTGGGATTGGCCAGGCCCTTGGGATTGAAAATGGCAATGCCGGGATCGGGATGGCCCTCGGCCAGCTGCGCCCCGTAATAGGGATCGGTGAACCAGATCGAGCCGTCCTTGTGGGGCGCGATGTCGTTCGGCGAGTTCAGCGGCTGGCCGTTGTAATTGTCGGCCAGCACAGTCATGGAGCCGTCATGCTCCCAGCGGATGACACGGCGCAGGTAATGCTGCGCCGTGATCTGGCGGCCCTGGAAGTCGAAGGTGTTGCCGTTGGAGTTGAAGGACTGGTGGCGGAATTCGCTGATCTGGCCGGTCTCCCAGATGTAGCGATACTGGATGTCCTTGGAGACGTCGGAGAACACCACATACTGGCCTTCGCTCGACCAGGCCGGGCCTTCCGCCCATTCAAAACCGGTCTTCACGCGCTTGATGGAGCTGTGGCCGATGAAGATGTCGTTGGCGCTGGGATCCAGCAGGATGATGTCGGGATCGGGATAGGTGTTGGGCGGCGCGTCCGGGCCATAGGTGCGGCCATTGAGGATCGAGCTGTTCGGCGCGAATACCGGCTTGCCCTGCGCGTTCACGAGTGTCGGCACCGTCACGGCGGCCCCCGCCAGCATGCCGCGGCGCGTCAAATTGAATGTCATCGAAGAATCCTCCCAGCCTTGTTGTTCTGGCGGGAAGGGGAACCCGGTCCGGTCAGGCTGTCAACCGGGCGCAGCCCCTTGGATATTGACCCGCAGCATGTAGACGGACTGGGTAGCTGTCATGAACAGGTGGTCGCGCTTGGGGCCGGCAAAGCACAGATTGGCGCAGCCTTCCGGCAGCCGGATGCGGCCGAGCAATTTGCCCGCCGGATTCCACACCGTCACGCCGCAATAGCCCAGGGGCGCCGCCGAGCTGGCCCAGATATTGCCGGCGCGGTCGGCGCGCATGCCGTCGGGGCCGCAGCGCACCCCGTCCACCATGGCATCGGTGAAGACGCGCAGATTGGTGACCTTGGCGCCGTTGACATCGCCCACGCTGATGCCGCCGGCGCGGATGATGTAGACCTTGGTGTAATCGGGCGAGAAGCAGATGCCGTTGGGCGCCTTGCCCGGCTCGAAAGGCACGGCGATCTCCACCCGTCCGCTGGGATCGGCGCGATAGACATTCATCGGCAGCTCCTGGTGCATGCCGCCCGCCTTCTGGATGCCGACGCCGGTGTTTCCGAGGCGCGGATCGCGAACCCCGTCGCCGTCATCGGGATGGCCTTCCGCCAGGTTGCCGCCATATTGCGGATCGGTGAACCACACGCTGCCATCCTTGTGGGGGGCGAGGTCATTGGGCGAGTTGAGCGGCTTGCCCTCGAAACTGTCGGCGACGATGGACATGGAACCGTCCAGCTCCCAGCGCACCACGCGGCGGAAATAATCCTGGGTGGACAACATGCGGCCCTGGAAGTCGAAGCTGTTGCCGTTGGTGGAGAAGGACGGCCGGTGCATCACTGAGACCTGGCCGGTCTCCCACAGATAGCGGTAGAGCGTGTCGTTCTTGACGTCGCTGAACACAGCATAGAGACCCACCGCCGACCAGGCCGGGCCTTCCAGAAAATGATACCCGGTGGAAACGCGGCGGATGGTTTCCTGCCCGATCAAGAGGCCGCCAAAGGACGGGTCCGCCCGGATGATGTCGGGATCGGGGGAGGCGGGCGGCGGGGCATTGGGACCGAAGTCCCGCGCCGGGCTGGTGATCACCGACAGGGGTGTGCCCAGCAGTGCCTTTGGCGCCTGGGCATGGGCGATGGCTGGCACGCTGGCGGCGGCCCCCGCCAGCATCAGGCGGCGATTGAGATCGGACATGTTTCCCTCCGGTTCTTTGACCGGAGCATTGGAGCGGTGCCTGGGGCTGTCAACCGGCCCGGTTCAAGCCGAAAGGCTGTTGACCGGCAGGCTGATCGTCACCGCCAGGCCGGCCGGCTGCCAGTTATGGTCGAACTGGCCGCCGAACTGGCGCAGCACGGTGTCCTGCAGCAGCTTGCTGCCGAAGCCGGAAACCTGCGGCGCTGATACGATCTCGGGCCCGCCTTTTTCAACCCAGCGAAACACCATGTCGTCCGCGACCTTGTCCCAGGCGATGGTGACATGGCCATCGTCTGCTTGCAGTGCGCCATACTTGGCGGCGTTGGTGGCCAGTTCGTGGAAGATCAGCGCGATGCCGTTGATCGCGTGCGGACCGCAGGAGATGGCAGGGCCGGAAATCGAGAAGCGGGAAGGCGCACCGTGCCGCACGCCTTCATGCGGCTCGACGACGGTTTGCAGCAAGGTGCACAGATCGGTGATGCGGTTGTCTTCGCCGGTGCTGAAGCTGCGCCGCACCAGTCCATGCGCGCTGGCCAGGGCGTGGAAGCGCCCGGTCAACATCTTGGCCATATCCTCCTTGTTTTCGGCGGTGCGCGCGGTGATGCGCACCATGCCTTCGGCGATGGCGAACAGGTTCCGGATGCGGTGGCCCATTTCGCGGGTAAGGGTTTCCTGCTCCGCCAGCGCCTTCTGCAAGGCCTGCTCTGCGCGCAACATGCGCAGTGCGGTGCCGGCGAATGACGCCAGTTCGGTGGCGACGCGCGCATGACCCTTGTCGAAATGGCCTTCCTTGTCCGACACGATCCACAAGGTACCGAGCGGTTCGTCTCCGCCGATGTAGAGCGGCACCAGCAGCACTTCGGGCACTTCTATGTGGGCGTCGGAAATCCAGTTGTAGAAACGCTCCGGATGGTGCGACAGCACCGGCTTGTTCTGGTCGAGCGTGATGCCGCAGGGGCTGAAGTTGCGCGGCGTGGTGGCGTTCTCGAACGGCGCCAGAGCACCGCGCAAGTAGCGCCATCGAAACACGCCGGGTGACGGGTTTTCCTCATACAGGCTGAGGCCCGCCGAAATGCCGCCGGTCAGCTCCATCGCCAGATCGACAAAGCGCGGCAGCATCTCCTCGGGATTGTCCGCCATCTTGGCGGCCAGGTCCTGGAGGGCGAGCTTTTCGCGTAATGGATCGGCATCGCGCGCCGGACGCCGGTCCAGTTCGCTGGTGATGTAAAGATCGCCGGGAGCATCAAATCCCAGCACGCTCAAACTGCCCATGGCCCATTATACCCCGCTGGTTCCCGCAGTGTGAGGGAACTTATTGTTCGGTACCGTGCGGTTTGACACAGTCAGGCGGGCGGCCTAAAACCCCGCCAATTCCGGGAAAGCCCAGCTTTTCCGGTCCCCCGCCTGGCGCGGGGGATCGACCCCAGGCAGCGCAGGTGCGCCCCCTGGGGCGTAACCGCTTGGACCGTCTGGTTTTCACTTAGGAAAATCAGACCATTAGAAAGAATTTGGTTTGTTTGAAAGTCTGCAATCTCGCCTGACAGGCGTCTTTGACAAGCTTCGCGGGCGCGGCGCCCTCAGCGAAGCCGATGTCGATGCCGCGCTGGGCGAAGTGCGCACTGCTCTGATCGAGGCCGATGTCGCCTTGTCGGTGGTGAACGACTTCATCGCCAAGGTGCGCCCGCGCGCCATCGGCGAAAGCGTCATCCGCTCGGTGCAGCCGGGCCAGCAGGTCATCAAGATCGTCCATGACGTCCTGGTCGAGACCCTGGGCCAGGAAAATGCCGCGCTGAATATCGGCTCGCCGCCCGCCCCGATCCTGATGGTCGGCCTGCAGGGCTCGGGCAAGACCACCACCAGCGCCAAGCTGGGCCTCTTGCTGCAGACACGCGAGAAAAAGCGCGTGCTGATGGCGTCGCTGGACACCACCCGTCCGGCCGCCATGGAGCAGTTGCGCGTCTTGGGCGAACAGGCCGGCATCGCCACCTTGCCGATCATGCCGGGCCAGGGCCCGCTGGACATTGCCAAGCGCGCGCTGGCGTCGGCCAAGGTCGGCGGCTATGACGCGCTGATCCTGGACACCGCCGGCCGCCAGCATGTCGACGAGCAGCTGATGGCCGAAGTCGCCGCCGTCAAGGCGTTGGTCAATCCGCACGAGACCTTGCTGGTGGCCGACGCGCTGACCGGCCAGGACGCGGTGAACATCGCCAAGTCCTTCAACGACCGCTTGGCGGTCACCGGCATCATCCTCACCCGCGTGGATGGCGATGGCCGCGGCGGCGCGGCGCTCTCCATGCGCAGTGTCACCGGCGCGCCGATCAAGTTCCTGGGCGCCGGCGAAAAGCTGGACGCGCTGGAGCCCTTCCATCCCGCGCGCGTCGCCGGCCGCATCCTGGACATGGGCGATGTCGTGTCGCTGGTCGAGAAGGCCAGCGAGACGCTGGACAAACAAGAAGCTGAGAGAATCGCTGCAAAAATAAAAAAAGGTCAGTTCGACATGAACGACCTGAAATCGCAGCTGAACCAGATGAAGAAGCTGGGCGGCATGAAAGGCGTCTTGGGCATGTTGCCCGGGGTGGGCAAGATCAAGGGCCAGCTCGACGCGGCCGGTCTCGACGACAAGATCCTCACCCGCCAGGAAGCCATCATCCAGTCCATGACCAAGACCGAACGGACCGATCCGGATTCGATCAACGGCTCGCGGCGCAAACGTATTGCCGCCGGCGCCGGAGTGGAAGTTTCCGAAGTGAACAAGCTTCTCAAAATGCACCGCCAGATGGCGGACATGATGAAGAAAATGGGCAAAGGCGGCCGCATGCCGATGATGCCTGGCATGGGCGGCGGTGGAACGCCCGGTGGATTACCGCCCGGAATGTTTCCGGGCCGGCGCTAAAGCAACGACGTGATTTAACTCTTTAAACGCAAGGAAAACTGAACATGGCACTTCGCATTCGTCTGGCCCGCGGGGGCACCAAGAAACGCCCGCACTACAACATTGTCATCGCCGACAGCCGCAATCCGCGCGACGGCCGCTTCATCGAGAAGATCGGCTTCTACAATCCGCTGCTGCCGTCGGATCACGCCGACCGCCTGAAGCTGAACCTGGAATCGGCCAAGGAATGGATCGGCAAGGGCGCCGTGGCGTCCGACCGCGTGCACAAGTTCCTTGCCAATGCCGGCCTGGTGAAGGCGCGCGTCCATAACAATCCGCAGAAGGCCCAGCCCAAGAAGAAGGCGCAGGAGCGCGCCGCTGCAACGGCTGCCGCGACCGCCAAGGCCGCGGAAGCCGAAGCGCCGGCTGCTTAGTCCTTTTTCTCCATGGGCGGCGTTGAGCCGCCCATCCAGGGCAATATACGCCAGCGTTCGTTTCTCTGGATGGCCGGGTCAAGCCCGGCCATGGTGAGGTAAGAGAGATGACCAAGGACGTGCTGTTAGCCGCCGTCATGGGCGCGCAGGGCCTGAAGGGCGAGGTGAAGGCGAAAATCTTCACCGCCTCGCCCGACGCCCTGCCGCGCTATGGCAAGCTGCACGCCAGGGATGGCCGCACGTTCACGATCACCGCCTTTCGCACCGCAAAACCGGGCGAGGCGGTGATTGCATTTTCGGAGGTGCGGGACCGCAACAGCGCCGAGGCGCTGAAAGGCACCGAACTGTTTGTCTCCCGCGATGCGCTGCCCGAACCCGAGGAAGACGAATTCTATCACGCCGACCTGATCGGACTGGAAGCGCGTGACAGCGAGGGCAGGGCGCTGGGCAAGGTCCTTGGCGTTCACAATTTCGGCGCCAGTGATGTGATTGAGTTGACCCGCCCCGATGGCGACAGTGTGCATCTGGCCTTCACCCGCGAGACCGTGCCTGTGATCAAGATTGCCGAGGGCTACATCGTCGTGGCCGTGCCCGAGGACGATGACGGCACCGACCATGTCGAGTAGCTGGCAAGCAACCGTCCTGACGTTGTTCCCCGAAATGTTTCCCGGGCCGCTGGGCATCTCGCTGCTGGGCAAGGCGCTGCAGAAAAATCTCTGGCAACTCGAGGTGCGCGATATCCGCGACCATGGCCTGGGCAAGCACCGCACCGTGGACGACAGCCCGGCCGGCGGTGGGCCCGGCATGGTGATGCGCGCCGATGTGGCGGCCGCCGCCATCGATGCGGTGTCGCGCAATGATCGCCCGCTCATTTACCTCTCGCCGCGTGGGGCGCCGCTGGGCCAGGCCCGCGTGCGCGACCTGGCGTCGGGTCCTGGCGCGGTGCTGCTGTGCGGCCGCTTCGAAGGCCTGGACCAGCGGGTGATAGAGGCGCGGAGCGTCGAAGAAGTCTCGCTCGGTGACTTTGTGCTGGCCGGGGGCGAGATCGCCGCCATGGCCCTGATCGAGGCCACTGTCCGGCTGATCCCGGGGGTGCTGGGGGACCATGCTTCCACCCAGGACGAAAGCTTTGGGGCGGGCCTGTTGGAGTACCCCCATTACACCCGCCCCCAGCTGTTCGAGGACCGGCCCATTCCTGAGGTGTTAAACGGCGGAAATCATTCGGAAATCGCCAAATTCCGTACACGCGAGGCCGAAAGCCTGACCAGGGAGCGCCGCCCCGACCTCTGGACCCTCTATGAAAAGCCCAAACGCTAGGCTATATGCCCCGGCTCAATTGCCGCTTTTCCGCATCGAAAGACGAAGAAAATGAACCTTTTGCAGACCCTCGAAGCCGAGCAGATGGCCACCGTCCGCGCCAAGCCGCTTCCCGAATTTCGCCCCGGCGATACGCTGAAGGTCAACGTCAAGGTGGTGGACGTCACCTATGACGAAAAAGCCAAGCAGAACAAGACGCGCGAACGCATCCAGGCCTTTGAAGGCGTCTGCATCGCCCGCCAGGGCGCCGGCATCAACGAGGCCTTCACGGTGCGCAAGCTGTCCTATGGCGAAGGCGTGGAACGCGTCTTCCCGATCTATTCGCCGCTGGTCGATTCGGTGGTGGTGATCCGCAAGGGCAAGGTGCGCCGCGCCAAGCTCTATTATCTGCGCGGACGCACCGGCAAGTCGGCCCGCATCAGCGAGCGCACCGACAGCGCCACCGACAAACAGGCTCCCGAAGCGGCCGCCTGAATACGATTCCAGCTTGATTTTACGGGCCGTGGCGCTTTCTCGCCGCGGCCCGTTTGCTTTTGGGAACGCGAAAAAGCCCGGTTTTGCGGGCTTTTCTGACCCATATGTGGAAAACCCCCCAATTACTTGCGTTTTTTTGACGTTCACCCCCTTTATCTTGCGGGAAATGCCGTAAAATCAGCCCCATCGTTGATTCGTTAAGAGGGAGAATCCCATGGCCGTTAAAGCCGCTACCAAGACTGCCGCTGTTAAAGTTGAAACCGTTTCCACCCGCCAGCTCGGCGCTCAGCTCGCTGAGAAGCACGAACTGTCGCAGAAGCTCGCCAATACCATTATCGAAGACGTCATTGGCCTGATCACCAAGCACCTGAAGAAGGGTGCTCGCATCCGTCTCAATGGTCTGGGCATTCTCGTCGTGCGCAAGCGCGGTCCGCGCATGGGCCGCAATCCCGCCACCGGCGAAGCCATCAAGATCAAGGCGTCCAAGAAGGTCGCGTTCCGCGCCTCCAAGGAACTGAAGGAAGCGATCTAGTCGCTTTCCTCTTTATATGAAGACAGAAAGGCCGGATGTTCGCATCCGGCCTTTTCTTTTTGCCGCTGATGATATACCCCTAGGAGGTATGCCGCACCATGATCCCAAGCTGCTCGATCGCTTGGCCCGCATCCAGGGCCAGGTCGGCGGCATTGCCCGCATGATCGAGGACGACCGTTACTGCATCGACATCCTCACTCAAATGCAGGCCATCAAGTCGGCGCTGAAGAAGGTGGAGGACGAACTCCTCAAGAGCCATTCCGACCATTGCGTCGCCCATGCCATCAAGAGCGGTAACGTCAAGGACGCGCGCAAAAAGTTCGCCGAATTGGTGGACCTGTTCAGCAAGACCGCGCGATGATGCGAAATCTCCTGCTGGTTATGCTGCTGTCGGCTGCGCCCGCGCTGGCCCAAGGCACGGATGGCATGAAGATGGATCACGACATGGCGGGCATGGATATGTCCGGCATGGAACAAGCGATGCCAGAAATGAAACAAGGCATGCATCACGGCATGCACGGCTTGTTCGGCGGTTATGGCATGAGCCGCGAAGCTTCCGGCACAAGTTGGCAGCCGGAATCCGCGCCGCATAATGCCATCCATGTCATGGCCGATGACTGGATGGTGATGCTGCATGGCCGCATCAATGGCATTGCCGACTGGCAATCGGGCCCGCGCGGCGATGACAAGGTTTTTTCCACCAGCATGGCGATGGCCATGGCGACCAAGGACCTTGCCAATGGCGACACGCTGGGGCTGAAGGCGATGCTGAGCGGCGATGCCCTGATGGGGCGGCGCGGCTATCCCTTGTTGCTGGCGAGCGGCGAGACCGCGGATGGCGCGACGCATCTGGTGGATCGCCAGCATCCCCACGATCTGTTGGGCGAGCTATCCGCCAGTTACAGCCATCCTTTGTCAGACACCGACAGTTTGTTTCTCTATGGCGGCTATCCTGGCGAGCCGTCGTTGGGACCAAGCGCCTATATGCACCGGGTGTCGGCCAGCGATAATCCCATGACGCCGATCGCCCATCACTGGCTGGATTCCACCCATGTCAGTTTCGGCGTGATCACCGCGGGCTTCATCCAGGACGATTGGAAAGTGGAAGTGTCGCGCTTCACCGGACGCGAGCCCGACCAGTTCCGCTTCAACTTCGATGCGGCGCGCTTTGACTCCACGGCGGTGCGGCTGTCTTACAATCCCGATGAGCATTGGTCGCTGCAGCTTTCCAGCGGCTGGCTGAAAAGCCCCGAGCAGCTCGATCCCGATGTGAACGAGCAGCGGCTGACCGCCAGCGCCACCTGGTTCAACCAGTTTGATTGGGGCAGCGTCGCCGCCACCCTGGCGTTTGGACGCAAACAACTTTCCACCGGCATCAGCGAGAATGCCGGCCTGGCGGAAATGGAATACAAGCCAACCCCGCTCTGGACCTTGTTCGCCCGGGCCGAGACCATCGAAAGCACCGAACTGGTGCCGGGACCGGCGGTGCGCGGGGCCGGCGAATTCAGCCTGGGCGCCATTCACGACTGGCAGATTGCCGATCATTGGAAGATCGGGCTGGGCGGCCTCTATGCCTTTGATTTTGCCCCATCCTCAACAATCGCCCCGTATGGCCGCGATCCCCATGGCGCGATGGGCTTTGTCCGGCTGCTTGCCGAATAACCGGGTGGGCATTGTGCCGCCTTGCCGGTGGGGGCTTTGGCGGGCTAGGTAACATCGCAAATTTCTGGGGACTTTCCACATGGCGCGCAAGAAGATCGCTCTTATCGGCGGCGGACAAATCGGCGGCACTCTTGCCCACCTGGCGGCCCTCAAGGAACTGGGCGATGTGGTGATCTTCGACATCGCCGAAGGCCTGCCCCAGGGCAAGGCGCTGGATCTTTCTCAGTCCGGTCCCGTGGATGGTTTCAACGCCAAGCTCTCCGGCACCAACTCCTATGCCGACATCAAGGGCGCCGATGTGGTGATCGTCACCGCCGGCGTGCCGCGCAAGCCCGGCATGAGCCGCGACGATCTTCTGGGCATCAACCTCAAGGTGATGGCGGCGGTGGGCGAAGGCATCAAGGCCAACTGCCCCAATGCCTTTGTGATCTGCATCACCAACCCGCTGGACGCCATGGTGTGGGCGCTGCAGAAATTCTCCGGCGTGCCGCATGACAAGATCGTGGGCATGGCCGGCGTGCTGGATTCGGCCCGCTTCCGCCACTTCCTGGCCGAGGAAATGGGCGTGTCGGTGGAAGATGTTTCCGCCTTCGTGCTGGGCGGCCATGGCGACACCATGGTGCCGATGCCGCGCTTCTCCACCGTGGCGGGTATCGCCTTGCCGGAACTGGTGAAGATGGGCTGGATCAAACAGGACCGGCTCGATCAGATCATCACCCGCACCGCCAATGGCGGCGCCGAGATCGTCGGCCTGCTCAAGACCGGCTCGGCCTATTATGCGCCGGCCACCAGCGCCATCCAGATGGCCGAAAGCTATCTGAAGGACCAGAAGCGCGTGCTGCCCTGCGCCGTCTATGTGAACGGCGCCTACGGGATCAAGGATCTCTATGTCGGCCTGCCAGTGGTGATCGGCGAGAAAGGCGTGGAGAAGGTCGTGGAACTGAACCTGACGGCCGAAGAGAAGGCCGGGCTGGACAAGTCCGCCGACGCCGTGCGGGGCCTGATCGACGCCTGCCGCAAGTTGGAGCCGAAGCTGGGTTGATCCTGGCCGTCTGACACCCCAAGTCCCCGTCTCGGACTGACCACAGCCATTAAGCTTGTGGCCGTTTCGCCACTTGTGTTGCGGCGGGATATTTGAGACAAATTGATACAAATGGGCGTTGGGACAAGTCAGTTGAAATTGCAGCAATTTTCCCTGTTCTGGGCGATTGTCACGCTGGCGATGGTCGGCTGGATGCTGCTGGCTGCCGGCCTGGTCGCTCCCGCCCGGGCGCAGGAGCCGGGGGGCCATTGCGCCACCGTGGTTATCCACATCCAGGACGTGTCGCCCCGCGGCGGCATGGTGCGGCTGGGCCTGTATGACGAGGCCCGCTATCCCGACGATGACGCAGTCCCCGTGGCCAGCGCCGATGTCCGTGCCGAGACCGGCGAGACAGTCATCACCCTGAACAATGTCCCGCCGGGCATCTATGCCATCGAGACTTTCCAGGACATCAACAGCAACAACAAAATGGACACCAGCTGGATCGGCCTGCCGCAGGAGCCGTTCGGCTTCTCGCGCGACGCCCAGCCGCATCTGTCCAAGCCCGGCTTCGCCAAGGTGAAGTTCGAGGTCGCGCAAGGGATGAACGTCCAGACCCTGCACCTGCAGAATTCGGTGTCGTTGCTCGCGTCCAAGTAACTGTCACGCTCGCGTCCCGCGTGTTAAGTCCCAGCGGTTCATGAGCGACCTCACCACCTACCGCGACCGCGATCTCTACAGTTTCGTCGGCTTGCGCTTCATCTCCACCTTGGCCATCCAGGTCCAGTCGGTCGCCATCGGCTGGCAGGTCTATGAGATGGAGCGCACGCCGCTGGCGCTGGGGCTTGTGGGCCTGTGCCAGTTCGCGCCCATGTTCCTGCTCACCCTGCCGGCCGGCGATATCACCGACCGCTTCAACCAGCGCCGGGTCTACAATCTGGCGGCCTGTGTGCAGGCGGTGTGCAGCGCCCTGTTCCTGCTCTTGTCCCTCTACCGGCCCCACAGCGCCTGGATGTTCTATTGCGTGCTGGTGCTGTTTGGCGCGGCGCGCGCTTTTGCCGGTCCCTCCAGCTCCTCGCTGCTGGCCTTCCTGGTGCCGCCCGAAAGGCTGCCGCGGTCGATGGCGTTCAGTTCGTCCTTCTTCACCGCCGCCACCATTTCCGGGCCGGCGCTGGGCGGCTTTCTATATGCCCTGGGCCCCGTGCCGGTCTATTCGCTGTGCATCGCCTGCTTCATCGGCGCGGCGCTGGCGGTGACCCAATTGGGCGGACGCCGTTACACGCCCGAACAGATCTGGGCGACCCGCACCGAACGGGTGGCCGAAGGCGTGCGCTTTGTACGCTCGCGGCCCGTGGTGCTGGGCGCCATTTCGCTGGATCTCTTCGCGGTGCTTTTGGGCGGCGCCACCGCGCTGCTGCCGGTCTATGCCCGCGACATCCTGCATGTCGGACCGATGGGGCTGGGCTTCCTGCGCAGTGCGCCGGCGGCGGGGGCCTTTTCCATGGCCTTCTTTCTCACCCATTGGCCGCTGCGCACCAAAGTGGGTGCCAAGATGTTCGGGGCGGTGGCGGTGTTCGGCATCGCCACCATCGCGTTCGGTTTTTCCACCTGGTTTCCTCTTTCGCTGCTGGCGCTCTATGTGCTGGGCGCGTCCGACATGGTCAGCGTCAATATCCGCAGTTCATTGATTGCGCTGTCCACACCCGATTCCATGCGCGGGCGGGTGTCATCCGTCTCCATGCTGTTCATCGGCGCCTCCAATGAGCTGGGGGAATTTGAATCGGGCACCACCGCGGCCCTGATGGGCACCGTGCCGGCGGTGGTGGCGGGCGGCATCGGCACTTTGCTGGTGGTAGGGCTTTGGATGAAGCTGTTCCCGCCGCTGACGCGGGTCAACAAGTTCACCGATGTGGCGATTTCTGTTTAGGCCCTGACGTACACATCGACGCGGTCGGCGGGACCGGTATCGTCCACCCCGCCCATGGCCCGCACATCGATGCGGTCGGCCGAAACGCCGTCGTCGATCAGCACCTGGCGGATGGCCAGCGCCCGTTTCAACGACAGCCGGTGGGCGTCGGAGCTCTTGTCGCCCTTGGCGCCGCCAAAGGCCTGCAGCTCGACCCGCGCGCCGGGACTGCTCATGGCGGCATTCAGGTCATTGGCCAGGAACTTGATCGCGCCCAGCGCCGTCTTGGCGGGATCGGGCGCGTCCTTGGCGAACAGGATGACGCTGCGCTTGGTCAGGTTTTCATTGCCCGTGACGGGGCCGGCCGGCG
>JACCXK010000227.1 GCA_013697055.1 Alphaproteobacteria bacterium | reverse complement strand
TTGTAGAGGCCGTCGTTGAGGTCGCGGCTCAGCCCGTCCGGACCATTGTCGACGTCGAGCAGGATCGCGTCATACCCGCCCTCCTCGATTTCGCGCGCGACATCGCCGATGCGCAGCGTCACGCGGGGATCGGCGAGGCAGCTCGCTGTGAAATGCGCCATCGGCCCCCGCGCCCAGTCGATGATTTCGGGGACAATCTCGGAAACGACGATGTCAGCGTCAGGCCCGACCGCGCCGAGCACCGCGCGCAAGGTGAAGCCCATGCCATATCCGCCGATGAGCAGGCTGCAATTCCGGCGGCCCTTCAGGCGGTCGCATGTCAACGTGGCCAGCGCTTCTTCCGAACCGCTGGCCCGGCTGTTCATCAGGGTGCCACCACCGGCTACGATTGCGAACTCGTCGCCCCGCCGCATCAGCTTGAGCGCGCCCCCGCCGCCAGGCACCGTTGCCGTATCGAGATGAATCCAGGGGATCATGTGAGGCTCACGCTTCTCAATAGCCGCCTTGCTGAAGCGCCGCAACGCGGCTACCAAGCAGTGGAAGCCATTGCTGCCGGGGCTTGTTGGAACCGTCGCAAATCTCACCGGTCTCTGGCCGCGAAGCCTTTTGGACCTGGGCGCGCATCGCCGCGCTGAGCTTTGGCGGTCCCGCCGGGCAGATCGCCGTGATGCACCGCATCCTGGTCGAGGAAAAGCGCTGGATCAGCGAGGCGCGGTTCCTGCACGCGCTGAACTATTGCATGTTGCTGCCGGGACCGGAGGCGCACCAGCTCGCCGTCTATGTCGGCTGGCTGATGCACCGGATACGCGGCGGCATCCTGTCCGGCACGCTGTTCGTGCTGCCGGGCGTGGTCAGCCTGGGCCTGCTGAGCTGGGTCTATGCCGTGTGGGGCCAAGTCGGCATCGTGGGCGCGCTGTTTTTCGGCATCAAATGCGCGGTCCTGGCCATCGTGCTGGATGCGGTGCGGCGGATCGGAAAACGGGCGCTGAAAAGTCCGGCGCTGGTTGCCGTCGCGGGTTTGGCGTTCATCGGCATTTTCGTGTTCGGCGTGCCGTTTCCGCTGATCATACTTGCCGCCGGCCTGGCCGGCTTCCTGGGGCGTGGCTCGGGCTGGTTCAAGCCGGCTATTGGTCATGGCGCAGGCCGGGAAGGCCAGGGCCTGATTGACGCGCAATTTGTGTTGGCGATTCCAGCACATGTGAAACCTTCGGCGCGGCGCTTCGGGATCATCGCATTGACAGGCGCAGGCCTGTGGCTGGGCCCGCTGGCCGCATGCCTGGTCTTGCTGGGTCCGGCCAATGTCTTTACGGCGATCGCGGCCTTCAACAGCAGGATGGCGGTGGTGACTTTTGGCGGCGCCTATGCCGCGCTGGCTTATATGGCGCAACAGGCGGTGGAGCATTTCCATTGGTTGAAGCCGGGCGAGATGCTGGTGGGCCTGGGATTTGCCGAGACCACGCCGGGTCCCCTGATCAGCGTGGTCCAGTTCGTCGGCTTCATGGCGGCCTTCCGGGCGCCCGGGATACTCAGTCCGGCATTGGCCGGAACGTTGGGAGGACTGCTGGCGATGTGGGCGACCTTCGTGCCGTCCTTCCTGTGGATTTTCCTCGGCGGTCCCTACATGGAAGCGCTGATCGGCAACAAGGCGCTGAACGCGGCGCTATCGGCGATCACCGCGGCCGTGGTGGGCGTGATCCTCAACCTGGCGATCTGGTTTGCGCTGAACACCCTGTTCGACCAGGCGGTGACGTTGCATTTTCCCGGCGTCATTCTGAAACTGCCGGTCCTGCACAGCATTAACTGGCCGGCGCTGGTCATCGCATCGGGCGCGATGGTGGCGATCTTCCGTTTCCGCGCCGGCATGGTCACCGTGCTGGTGGCCAGTTGCCTCGCCGGGATCACGTTCTATTTCGCCGGCTAGCGAACCGGCGTGCTGCAATTGCTCACCAGACAGGCAGACTCTGAAAACCGGTCCGGAAGTGATAGGATTTCGCCCGGCGTCAAATCCAGGCAACCCATGCCGGGGGAACGGCCATGCGAAAGACGGTTTTTCTAGGTGGAGCATTCACCGCGGGCATAGCCGTCCTGTTTTGGCTGGCTGTCGCACCGGGCACGGCGCAGAACGCGCCGCCGATCGATAGCGACGATATAGGTGGCACGGTCATCGGCGCCGAAGGCCCTGAAGCCAGCGTCTGGGTCATCGCGGAGACCAAAAACCTTCCCACCAAATACGCGAAAATCGTGGTGACAGACGATCAAGGGCGCTTCGTGATACCCGACCTGCCTCCTGCCAGCTACAGTGTCTGGGTACGCGGCTATGGCCTGGTGGATTCGGCCAAAGTCGCCGCCACACCCGGCAAGATGCTCTCACTCAAGGCGGTCGCAGCGCCCAGCGAAGCGGCGGCGGCGCATTATTATCCCGCGCTTTACTGGTACGCCATGCTGGGCATTCCGGCGGAAAGCGAATTCCCCGGCACCGGGCCGCAGGGCAATGGCATGGACCCCAAGATGAAGAGCCAGGGCCAGTGGCTCGATGTGGTGAAGACGGACGGCTGCTACACTTGCCACCAGCTAGGCGATGCCGCCACGCGCCTGTATCTGCCGGCGCTTGGAAAATTCAAAACGTCCAGGGATGCCTGGGAGCACCGCATCCAGGTCGGCCAGGCCGGCACCTCCATGATCGGCAGTATCGGCCGGGTGGATACCCAGCGGGCGCTGGCGCTGTTCGGCGACTGGACGGATCGCGTCAGGAAGGGCGAACTGCCTTTCGCCAAGCCGCCCCGGCCGCAAGGGCTGGAGCGCAATATTGTCGTCACCTTGTGGGACTGGCACAGCCCGACCGCCTATCTCCATGATGAAGCTGCCACCGACAAGCGCAATCCGCGCATCAATGCCGGCGGGCCGCTCTACGGTTCGCCGGAAGAAAGCACCGATTTCGTCCCCGTGCTGGACCCGGTGCGAAACATCGCGACCAGCATCAAGGCGCCCGCCCGTGACAAGGACACGCCCACCACCAGGGACAATGTGATCGCGGCGCCGTCGCCTTATTGGGGCGCGGGGCCGGTGTGGGACAGCAAGACCAACATCCACAATCCCATGTTCGACGACAAGGGCAGGGTGTGGCTCACCTCGCGCATCCGCGCGAACGACACGCCGGCTTTCTGCCGGGCGGGCCCGTCGCATCCTTCGGCCAAGGCTTTCCCCACCCAGACCACCGGGCGCAATCTGGCGATGTACGATCCGGCCACCAAAAAATTCTCCCTGATCGACACCTGCTACAGCACCCATCACCTGAATTTCGCCTATGACGGCGACAATACGCTTTGGACCAGCGGCGGCGGCGATGTCGTGGGCTGGCTGAACACCAAGATGTATCTGGCGACCGGCGATGAACAGAAATCGCAAGGCTGGACGGCGCTGATCGTCGATACCAATGGCGACGGCAAGCGCGGCGCCTATACCGAGCCGGGCCAGCCGCAGGACCCAACCAAGGACATGCGGGTGCGGGCCGGCTTTTATGCCGTGGCGATTGATCCCAACGACAATGCCGTTTGGGGTTCCTTTATCGGCTATCCCGGCGGCGTGGTGCGGCTGGTGCCGGGGAAAAACCCGCCAGAGACCGCGCTGGCGGAAATCTTCTATGTGCCGTTTGAAGACGCGCATGCGCCGATCAAAGGCTATTCCCCGCGCGGCCTGGATATTGATCGCCATGGCGTGGTGTGGATGCCGCTGGCCAGCGGCCAGTTCGCGAGTTTCGACAGGCGCAAATGCACCGGACCGCTGAACGGCCCCAAGGCGACCGGCAATCATTGCCCGGAAGGTTGGACGCTCTATACCTTCCCGGGACCGCAGTTCAAGAATGTGAGCAGCCCGGGCAGCGCCGAGGCCAGCTATTACGCCTGGGTGGACCAGCACGATACCTTCGGTTTGGGCAACGACATCCCCATCGCCACCGGCAATGCTTCGGATGCACTGCTGGCCCTGAAGGATGGCAAGTTCGTCACGTTGCGCGTGCCCTATCCCATGGGTTTTTATGCCAAAGGGCTGGATGGCAGGATTGACGATCCGGGCAAGGGCTGGAAGGGCAAGGGCCTGTGGTCAACCTACGCGACCCGCACGCCCATCACATGGAGGGCGGCAAGGGTACGACCAGCAAGATCGTGCACTTCCAGCTCCGGCCTGATCCGCTGGCACGGTAAATAGCGGATTGCGCGCGCGGGCATGATCAGCGTGTCGGCGGTCCGTTGCCTCGCGGTGATCGGGTTCTATTTCGCCGGTTAGCCTTGGCCATCTCTACGCCGGCGGGCCGGGGCAGAGCTTCAGCCGCTCGATCAGCCAGCGGCCTGCGGGACCGGGCGGCGCTGCTGTCGGATAGACCGCCGACATGGGCAGGACCAGGCCGCCCGGCGGAATGTCTTCGATTGACAATTCCACCAGCCGGCCATTGGCGATGTCATCCTGCACGGCATGCACAGGCATGCCGCCCCAACCCAGCCCGCCCAGCAGGAATGCGTGCTTGGCGAACAGGTCCGCCAGCCGCCAGGTGGAGGGCGACAGCACGCCGAATTCGCGCCCTTTCGACAGGCTGGAACGGTCGGTGAGTACCAGCTGTACGTGCTTGGCCAGTTCGGATTTCGCAATGATGCCTTTGATCTTGGCCAGGGGATGATCGTGTGACGCAACCATCACCATCGCCACGCCGATCAATCGCTCTGTCGCCAGATCCGGCGGCAACAGGGGCAGGGAGCCGACGATGCCAAGCCCGGCCGCGCCGTCGAGCACCGGCTGATAGGCGGCGCCAAGCGCTTCCACGTAAAGCCTCAGCGGCGTGCCGGGAAACTTCACCTGGAATTCCTTGGCCGACTCGGTGATCGCCGCGATGGGAAACAGCACATCGACCACCACGGACAATTCCGGCTCCAGTCCGGATGCCATGCCCTTGGCGCGCGCCTTCATGCCGTCCACGCCCGCAGCGATGGCGCGGGCATCCGCCAGCAGCACCACGCCTTCGGGGGTGAGCACCGGATAGCGCCCCGCGCGATCAAACAGCGGCACGCCGATCTGGCCTTCCAGGCTGCTGACCAGCTCGCTGACAACGGACTGGGCCCGGCGCAGCTTGCGGGAGGCCGCGGAAAAGCTGCCTTCATCGACGGACGCGATAAAGGCCCGCAATTGGTCGAGGGAAACACCGTCCAACATATATCGGTAAATCCGATGGTATCATTCGGAATATAGCTAGTTTTCCAATGGATTGGAAAGCACCAAATTCCACGCGCCGGACAGTCCCGGCAGCAAATTTGGAGGACCCCATGAAACTCTTGCACCTGGATTCCAGCATTCTCAGTGGCAATTCCGCCAGCCGCCAGATCACGGCCGCCATTGTCGGCCAGTTTGCGGACACCACCCCCGGCCTGGAGGTGACGTATCGCGATCTCTCGGCACAGCCGCTGTCCCATTTGTCGGGCGAGCTTTTTGCCGCCCGCCAGGGCGCCGTCCCGGAGACTGCGGAAATGCAGAAGGACGTCGCGGCCAGCCAGGCCGTGCTGGATGAATTCCTGGCGGCCGACACGGTGGTGATCGGCGCGCCGATGTACAATTTCGGCATTTCCACCCAGCTCAAGGCCTGGATCGACCGCATCGCCGTCGCCGGCAAGACCTTCCGCTATGGCGCCAACGGTCCCGAAGGCCTGGCCGGCGGCAAGCATGTGATCATCGCGATTTCGCGCGGCGGTCTCTACAGCGCCGGCTCGCCGGCCGCCGGGCTCGAGCACGCGGAATCCTATCTGCGCGCGGTGTTCGCC
>JACCXK010000219.1 GCA_013697055.1 Alphaproteobacteria bacterium | reverse complement strand
CATTGGCGATGGTCAATGTTTTGGAGCCAAGGGACACGAAGGCGTTCGTGCCGCCATTGATCACGGCGGCAATGGTGGCGCCCGAATTCGTCTGCGAGATATCCAATGCCTGGTTGATAACGGCATTGGCAATGCTTCCGTTGCCCGCGAGCGCCAAAGCATTTCCCGGGTTGGAAATGGTGCCGTGGAAGGTGCTCACCCCCGTAAGCGTAAGGGTGCCACCGCCTCCCGTGATAGCAAAAGTACCCCCGGTGCCGCCGCCGATGCCGCCGTCGACAATCGCGCCGGAGAAGACCGTGCCGCCCCCGCGCACAAGAAGTACCTTGGAGCCCAGCGCGATGGTGCCACTGCCCGACAGGTTTTTCACGGCGATGAATGCGGGCTGTCCGGGGTCGCCGACGGTCATCTGGGAGATATCGAACGTGCCCGCCACAACGACATTGGAATTGGGGAGCGTGGTATTGTTCGCCACGCCGGCCACGGCCAGGGTGCTCCCGGCGGCGATGGTGGTGGCCCCGGCATAGCTGTTGACGCCTGTCAGGGTGACGGTGCCGTTGCCCGTCAGCGCCAGGCTGCCGGTGCCGGAAATACCATTGCAGATGGTGAGCGCGGCGTTGTTCGCTGTGGTCAGGACATTGTTGTTGGTGATCGCGCCGCCGCCGGACAGGTTGGCGCCATCGAGCAACTGCACCTGGCTGGTGCCGCCGATGGTCAGGGTGCTGAAGCTGACGGCGGAATCGATCTTCGCCCAACCGCCATTGGCGATGGCGGCGCTCTGCGCCCCGGTCGGCGCGGTCCCCAGGTCCCAGTTGGCGCCCGTGGACCAGGATTGATAGGTGATGGCCGGGTTGTTCCAGTTGTCGTCCGCCGCATGGACGGGCACAGCGAGCAAAATCGCGGCCGATCCGGCCAACAGGATGCGAAAGCCGGTTTCCTGGAATTTTATGCTGACCTGCGAAAAACGGAGGCAGAGCATCCCAGCATCCCCCAGAAACATTGGACTTTTCGTGATTCGACGAGGGGCAAGTTAGTACAGCTCTTGTCCGCGGCCAAGCACAGCCGCGGCGGTTTGCCCCCTTCCCGCACCCATGCTTCACTCCCTGCAAGCTCCCGTAGAGGGGCTGTCACAACCCGGGGGGACGCATGCCCAGACTTAGATGGACCATGATTTTCATGGGCTGCGCGGCGAACGCGATCAACTATATCGACCGCGCCAACCTGGCCGTCGCGGCGCCGGGCATTCGCAGCGAATTCGGCATCAGCCCCGCCCTGATGGGCGTGATCCTGGGCGCCTTCTTCTGGACATATGCCGTGATGCAACTGCCGTTCGGCTGGTTCATCGACAAGGTCGGGGCGCGCATCGCGCTGGCCGTGGCGGTGATGTGGTGGTCGGTTTCCACCATACTCACCGGCTTGGCACGGGGCGTCGGCACCCTGATGGGCTTCCGGCTGCTGCTGGGCGTGGGCGAAGCGGGCGCCTATCCCTCCGGCGCCAAGATCAACATGGACTGGTTTCCCAAAAGCGAGCGCGCCATCGCCGCCAGCATCTTCGACAGCGGCAGCCGCATCGGCGCGGCGCTGTCCTTGCCGCTGGTGACCTGGCTGATCGGCGGCTGGGGCTGGCGCACCTCCTTCGCCGTCACCGGCGCGCTGGGCATTGTCTGGACCATCGGTTGGGTGATCATGTACCGCCGCCCGGAAGAGCATCCGTCGGTGACGCCGCAGGAACTCGCCGCGCTGCAGGCCAGCCGCGGGGTGCCGAAAAGCGAAGCCAAGGTGCCATGGTCGTCGCTGTTCAGCTACCGCACCATCTGGGGCATGATGATCGGCTTCTTCTGCCTGAACTTCGTGATCTATTTTTTCATCACCTGGTTTCCCACCTACCTGATCCAGGCGCGCGGCTTCTCGCTGGCGCAGCTGGGCACCTTGGGATTGCTGCCGGGACTGGTTTCGATCCTATGCGGCTGGCTGGGCGGCTTTACCTCCGACGCGCTCTACCGCCGGGGCTGGAGCCTGACGGCGGCGCGCAAGACGTGTCTGGTCGGTGGCATGCTGACCTCGTCGGTGATCACCTTCTCGGTGTTCGCGCCAAATGCCTATGTCGCGCTGATCTTCTTCGCCATCGCCTATGGCGCGCTGGCGTTCACCGCCGCCAGCATCTGGTCGCTGCCGGGCGATGTGGCGCCCTCGCCGGCGCATGTCGCCTCCATCGGCGGCATCCAGAACTTCGCCGCCAATATCGCCGGCATCGTCACCACCAGCTTCACCGGCGTGATGCTGGCCATCACCGGCGGCTCCTTCGTGGTGCCGCTGATGACGGCGGGCGGGATTTGCCTTCTGGGCGCCGTGGTTTACATGTTCGTGATCGACGAAATCGAACCGCTGAAAGCCAGAGCCTGAACGCATGAAAATCGTCAATTACGCCGGATTCCGCGACGCGGCGCAGAAACGCCTCCCCCATTTCCTGTTCGAATATATCGATGGCGGCTCTTATGACGAGCACACGCTGCGCCGCAATGTGAGCGACTTTAGACGCGTGACCTTGCGCCAGAAGGTGCTGCGCGATGTGTCGAACCCCAACACCAGCACCCAGCTGTTCGGCCGCGACATGGCGCTGCCCATCGCGCTGGCCCCCATCGGCATCGCCGGTTTCTACCGCCGGCGGGGCGAGACGCAGGCGGTGCGGGCGGCGGAATCCGCCGGCATCCCCATCGTGCTGTCCACCATGTCCTGCTGCCCGGTCGAGGAAGTGCGCAAAGCCTCGCAGCGTTCCTTCTGGATGCAGCTCTACATGATCCGCGACCGCGGCTTCATGACTGACTTCCTCAAGCGGATGGAAACCGCGGGCATTGACACGCTGTTCCTCACCGTGGACCTGGCCATCAACGGCATCCGCTATCGCGACCGCATCGGCGGGCTGGCAGGCTCGCAAAGTCTGATCAAGCAGCCCGGCCGACTGTTCGACATATTGTTTCATCCCGCCTGGGCCTGGGATGTCGGCATCAATGGAAGGCCGCTGATCATCGGCAATGTCGCGCCGGCCATGCCGAACGGCGCCGGGCTGGTGCAGTTCCAGGCCTGGGTGGCGCGCAATTTCGATCCTTCCGTGACCTACAAGGATATCGACTGGCTGCGCCAGCACTGGAAGGGCAAGCTGGTACTCAAAGGCATCACCGATCCGGGCGATGCTGCGATGGCGGCGCAGCAAGGCATGGACGGGATCGTGGTCTCCAACCATGGCGGGCGCCAGCTCGACGGTTCGCTGTCCAGCATTGCGGCACTGCCCGCGGTGCGCGACGCCGTGCAGGGCAAGATGACCGTCCTGCTGGATGGCGGCATCCGCTCCGGCCTGGATGTGCTGCGCGCCATGGCGCTGGGCGCGGATGGCGTGCTGCTGGGCCGGGCCTGGGCCTATGCCCTGGCGGCGCGGGGCGAATCCGGCGTCCGGGCCATGCTGGCCATCGTGCGGGAAGAACTGGAAGTCGCCATGGCGCTGACCGGGCAGAATGACGTGCGCAAGCTGGACAGCGATCTGGCGCTGACCCGGCCGTGAAGGATCTGCGGGTCCTGGTCACCGCAGGCGCGGCCGGCATCGGCCAAGCGATCACCACAGCGTTGGTTGAGACCGGCGCGCGGGTTCACATCTGCGATGTGGTACCATCCGACATGCCCGGCGTTTCATCGACGCTTGCTGATGTTTCGGATGAAGCCGCTGTGGACCGGTTGTTTGACGATGTCCGCGAGAAACTCGGCGGGCTGGATGTGCTGGTGAATAATGCCGGCATCGCAGGTCCCACCGGAAAGATCGAAGACCTGTCGCTGGCGGACTGGCGCCGCACCCTGGACGTCGATCTCACCGGCCAGTTCCTCTGCGCCCGCCGCGCCGTGCCGATGCTGAAACAGGCCGGCGGCGGCGCCATCATCAATATGTCCTCGGCGGCAGGGCGCTTCGGCTATGCCTTCCGCACCCCCTATGCTGCCGCCAAATGGGGCGTGATCGGCCTGACCCAAAGCCTGGCCAAGGAACTGGGGCCGTCGAACATCCGGGTCAATGCCATCCTGCCGGGGGTCATCAAAGGCCCGCGCATGGAGAAAGTGATCCGCGACCGCGCCGAACAGACCGGCGTGGCGTTCGAGGCCATGGAAAAACAATATCTCGAACGCATCTCGCTGCGCCGCATGACGGACCCGCAAGACGTCGCCGCCATGGTGGTTTTCCTTGTGTCGGATGCGGGGCGCAACATCTCGGGCCAGTCGCTGGGCGTCGATGGCAATGTCGAGTCCCTTTAAGCTGTGAAGTGCCGGCCCGCGTGGCTGGACAGCACCACAGAATCGCTCCGGAATCGCTGGGCCGCCGGACACAAGGATGCCCCGAATGCTCACCCGCCGCCGCCTTTGGCCTTGCCGCCACCCTGCCCGCCCGCGGCCAGGGCGCCGCGCTGGGCTCTGCTGAAAAAATCCGCGTCACCAAGATCGAAAGCTTTGTGCTGAAGAATTCCTGGGTATTCGTGAAAATCTCCACCGATGCCGGCATCACCGGCTGGGGCGAGATGCTGAAGGACGACGCCAAGGCCTGCGCCGCCGGCGCGCTGGAAGTGGGCCACTACCTGGTCGGCCAGGACCCCACCCGCGTTGCCTTCCACTGGCAGGCGATCGCGCGCGGCGCCTTTTATCGCGGTGGCCCCATCAAGACCGCCATCTCGTCGGGCATCGACCAGGCGCTGTGGGACATCACCGGCAAGGTCTACAACCTTCCCATCTATAAGCTGATGGGCGGACCGACCCGCGACCGCATCCGCGTCTATGGCCAGCCCGGCAAGAATGGCGTCAACGCCACGAAGGTGATTCTGTCGGACACGGCAGGCCGCAATCCCTTCAAATACAATGAAGGCGACAAGTTCGTCTCCGAGGCGACCGAGCGCTTCGCCGCCTTGCGCAAGAAGATGGGCGCAGGCGTGGACATCGGGGTGGAATTCCATGGCGCGGTGCAGCCCTCCACCGCCATCCGGTTGATGGCGGCGCTGGAGCCCCACAGCCCCTGGTTCTATGAGGAAGTGGTGCAGCCGCTGAACGTCGACCTGATGGCGGAGCTGGCCCGCAAGACCAGCGTGCCGCTGGCCACCGGCGAGCGCATCTTCACCAAATGGGGCTTCCGCGAAATCCTGGAGAAGAAGGCGGCCATGATCCTGCAGCCGGACGTCTGCTATGCCGGCGGTATCACCGAACTCAAGATCATCGCCGGCATGGCCGAGGCCTATTATGCCCCGATCGCGCCCCACAATCCGCAAGGCCCCTGCTCGCTGGCGGCCAGCCTGCAGGTCGCGGCGTCGATCCCGAATTTCCTGATCCAGGAACGCGGCGACAATGAATATTCCGACCTTTTGGCCAAGCCGCTGCCGCAGATCGTCAATGGCCACCGCCCGCTGCTGACCGAGCCGGGCCTTGGCATCACCATCGACGAGAACAAGCTGATGGCGCAGGTCGGGGAACCCAAGCCTTACTTGGCCAAGTTCGATCCCGATGACGGCTCGGTGGTGGACTGGTAGACTTTTAGTTTGTCGCGCAATTTACCAGAAAATCGATTCCGATTTTCGGATTGCGCTTTAGTGCCGCTCCGCCGCCCAGCCGGCGTCCAGGGGCTTGCGCGGATCGGCGGTGATGTGCAGCACCGCGCAGTGGTGATAGGTGAACTGGCCCGGATTGTTCACGGTGTGCATCTCCATGAACTGCGCCACCTGAAGCGTGCAGCTCTTGCAGTTGATGTTGGGCACCGCCACGTCGGTTTCGAACGGCGTATCCGTCTTGGCCGTGTGCACGAACAGCCCGTCGGCCAGAACCGGCGGCGCCACCGGGCTCATCACTTCGCCGGACACCGATACGATCACGCCCTTGTCGTTGGTCATGGTCGTGGCCTTGGGATCGATGGGCAATTCGGTGGGCGAGTTGACCGCCAGGGCGATGCGGTAGTGGCCGGGATGATAGACCGTCTCCTGCACCTTCACATGCAGCATCGCGCCGCCCTTGACGTCGGTCACGGCATAGGTCGGCTTGCCGAAATCGGCATTGGTGCCGCCGCAGGGCGCCGCCTTTTGTGGATCGCCCAGCTGGTTCTCCTCGATCCAGGACGCGGGCGCCAACAGCCGGAAATGCGCCTGGCCGGCCGCCGGCAGCAGGACGACGCCAAGCGCCGCCGCGAAACCCAAAACTTTGTTCATGATCTGCCCGCCCTGATTGCCGGCGCACCCTAGCCAGAGGGTCCGGAGCGGTCAAAGATGCCATCCTGACGCATCAAGGACATTCCTCTTGGACTTCAACCTTCCCTATCCCGAACAGGTCGGGCTGACCGACGAAGGCGACAAGGGCTATGTCTTTCGCCGCTGCCCGGGCAACGCGCGACTCTACACCTATGACCTGGACACACCGCTGCGCTCCGCCTGCAACGACGCTTGCCAAGCGACCTGGACGCCAGTGCCGGCCTCACCAACGGCAAAACCGCTGGGACAATGGACCATCATCCGCAGCGACAATGGCCAGGGCCAATGGGCCTATCGCGGCAAGCCCGTCTATACGTTGGTCGGCGACGCGCCCTACAAGCCAAAAGGCGATGGTATGGGTGGGCAATGGCATCTGCTGCCATACGAGAAGTAGCCCTTAACGCACCGGATATTCGGTGAAGACGTAATCGGTCTTCGCCGCCGCCTGGTGACAGGCCGTGCCGCAATTGGGACCCTTTCCCAGCGGCGAGAAGGTCGCGGTCTTGGTGTCATAATTGAATTGCGAGAAGCCCCAGTGATCGGGGCCGGTGAAGCGCTTGCTGTCGCGCACCATGGTGTCGATGTCGTGCAAGGTGTCCGGCGCCTGGACCGGGAAAGTGTCCGAAAACTTCTTCGAATTCCAGTGGATCTTCACCATCTTGGCGCCGTCCGGGAACGGCTTGCCGTTGCCGGGGATGCCGGACTTGTAGGCGGCGATCATTTCCGGATTGCCCAGGATCACGTCGATGATGCCTTCGTGGCCGCTGACGGAAATCATCTGCCAGCTTTCATAGCCCCGGAATTCGGAAAAGGAGATGCCGTCCGGGACCTTCACGGAAAAACGGTCCTGTTGGGCGATGGCGACGCCGCCCAGCGCCACGAGCAATCCGGCGGCAGCAAATAAAGTCTTTTTCGATATATGCGACATGAATGGACCTCCACGTCACAGGGCCGGGCCAATTCCCGGCGCTGGTTCATTTGAAAATTTGATGGAACGCAACAAATGCTGTGCAATCGAAAGAAACCACGCGCTGGCTTTTTTGTGAATAATACTAAGGTGTAGATATGTTGACGCTGACCCGCTGGGACGTTTCCGGCGGCGGGCCCGGCACCGGGTCTTCCGGCATGCCAACCAGCGGCATGCCGACCTCGTCCACCTTCCAGGCATAGTGCGGACGATCCAGCAGCTTGAGGAAATAATCCTTGCTGGGCAGTTCCTGGATGATGCGCTCCAGCCGCGGCGCCTGGGCCTCGGTGGTGCCGGGCGGCACGTCCTGCACAATCCGCGTCGCGGTGGACTTGATCAGGGTTGCAGCGGTCGCCTCAAACGAAGCTTTGCGCCACTCCTCCGCCGCAAGTCCCTGGATACCTACGGGGCGGGCCGGGTCGGGATCGACCACAAAGGCCGGCTGGGCCGTGATGCGATAGGCTGTGGAGATGCCCATGAAGCGCCCAGTCGCCAGGTCCTTCATCCCGTCGGCATTGCGCTTGGCCGCATAGTAAAGCGCGATGGCGTCTTCATGCTCGCGCACGCCCTGTTCGGCGCCGGATTGGCCAAAGGTGTTCTGGCTGTAAAGATCGCGCCAGTCGCGATAGCCCGCCACGATGCCGCTGACGGTACCATCCGGCAGCATCGCCAGCCGCAGCTTGCCTTTGCGGAACGCGGCATCGCCGGTTTGATCGTAGATCCAGGCGATGCGCGGCATATGGATTTCAGCCACCTGCTCGGTATCCACCACGCCATCGCGGATTCTGGCTTTCAGCCGCGTGTATTGGGTGGTGCGCGGCAGGCGGTAGGAATAATCCACCGCCACGGCGTTGCGGGCATCCTTGACGATCTTATCGGGGGAATAGCCGATTTCGACCACCGCATTGTCGTCATTCATCGGGTCCCTGGTCCCGGAGATGCGGACCACGATGGTGAACAGGCCATCCAGCATCTTGTCGTTGGAACGCAAGAACAGGGTGGCATTGCCATGCCCACGCCAGGGCGCATCGCAGCCCCAGGCGCGATACAGCGCATTGTCCACGCCCTTCTCGCCATCCGGGCTGATGAAGCCGGTCTGGGCATTGCCGTCCAGGTCCAGCCCCTCGCCGATCCGCCCCGTCACTTGCGGCTGGCCGGTGTCTTCGGCGGCAAAGGGATTCACATAGGTCTCGATCCCGCGTCTCCAGCCGCGATAGGAAATCGCCCGGCCCCAGATGCTGAAGCGGGTGGTGGCGGGGCCGGGGACTTTTTCCAGTCCGGGCGGCACCGCGATCTTCTCGATGTCGGCCTGCTGGCGCCATGTCTGGCGCATCAACGCTTCTTTGACATGCTCAGGGTTCGAGAAGTGAACGGTGCTGCCATGCGGACAATCCACGCCCGGCTCAACCTCGCCGGCGCGGACGAAACTGGCGCGGCCGCCATAATGGAACGCGAACTCATAGGTGCCCACGACATAGCCACGCGTCCAGGGCGCGGCATCGGCAGCGCTCGCTCCGATCAGAGCTGCGGCAAATCCGGCTAACGCGGCGGCACGCCAAATCATGGATCACCCTTGCGGTCTATTCAGCCAGAGCCGGACCGGACTGGCAACTAGCGCAACGCCTGGGCGTCCGCTTCCGTGACCTTGCCCTTGTAATGATTGCCAAAATGGCTGCGGACAAAGTTGACCACATCGGCCGCCTGTCCGTTGCTGAATTGGCCCCCAAACGGCGGCATGCCGCGATGGCCGTTCATCACCATGGACAGGACATAGCCGGGTTCGGCCAGCTTGGGGTTTCCCGCCAACGCGGGATAGGTGCCCGCGCCGGACGCGCCTTTGGCATCGGCCATGTGGCAGCCCTGGCAGACGCCGCGATAAACCGCCTCGCCGCCCTGCATCGCGAAAGGCGCGCCGCGCATGTCGGGCGTGTCGGCGGCGGAAGCCGGGACCGCCATTAGTAAAGTCACAACACAAAAACCGCGCATCATGGCTGCACCACCCGCGCGTGCAGCCGCGTCACTGCATCCAGCGCCGACGTCACCGAACCTTCCTGCCAGCCCGCCAGCCGCGAGGCATGTTCATTGGCCAGCACGATGCGGCCATCCAGGGCGCAGAGATTGTTGTAATGCTGCTCGCGGCTTTCATCGGTCCAGGCGCCCTGGCAGCCCATCGCCCAGGGCACCCGATGCCAGGCCACGGCCACGCCATTCTCATATTCGGCCGGATATTGCGGGTGAATTTTTGCGCCGTCGCGCATCGCATCCTGGATGCGTTCTTCCGGCGATTTCGACGCGGCGAGATAAGCAGGCCGTCCAAACGTGTAGGCGCCCAGCAGCACACCCTTGCCCTTGGCGTAGTAATCCCACATCGGATAGCTGATGGTGGTACTGGGAAGGCTGGTATAGGTGATGCCGCCGTAAATCTGTTCGTCTTCCTCCCAGAAGCGGCGCTTGAACTGCAGGCCGACTTTCAGCGCGGCCAGATAAGGAAGCTGGTCGATCGCCGCCTTCATCCTGGGACCGACATTCATCGGAATCTGGGCCAGGATGGGCGTGGGAATGGTGCAGATGCACCACTGGGCTTGCGCGGTGCGCCGCCCGCCGCCGTTGCGGCTGTCGACATAGCTGACGGTGACGCCCTGCCCGTCCTGGCGGATGTCGGTCACCTTGCAATTGTATTCGATCAGCGGACCCAGCTCGGCGCCCATCGCCTTGCCGATCATCCCCATGCCGCCCCTGGGCTGGAAGATGGTGCTTTGCAGTTCGTAATTGTGGCCGGCGGCGATCCCCGACCACAGGCCGGAGCGCAACAGGTCGCTAAGCGCCGACGGTTCAGACGGCAACGTCACCGACTTGATGCCGCCGCCGGGATCGACGTCAAAGCCCCGCCGCATCGAGCTGGCGAAGCCCTTCTTGTATTCATAATTCTGGTCCAGCGCGCCCCAGCCCTGCAGCGCCTGCATCAGGATTTCGCGATCTTCCTTGGTCACAGCCTGGTCGAGCGCGTTCTGTTTGGCGCTCTTGGCCAACAGCTCGGCGACATGGCCGTGAAAATCGGCCTGTATCTGGCGGTAGCGTTGCGGCTTGCCCCCATAAGCGGATCCGGAATGGACATAGGCATTGTAATTGACCTGGATGAAGGGCTCCATCGCCACGTTCAGCCGCCGCGCATAATGCAAAATGCCGCGATGATGAAAGGGCAGCCGCCAGGGACCCGGATTGAGATACTGGCCGGGATCGAACCGGACCTGCTGGGTGGCGCCGCCCAGCTCGGTATAAGTGTCGCCGCCGTAGAGCGACCAGTTCCGCCCGCCCGGCCGTGCATTATATTCCAGCAGCCGCACCTGATAGCCGGCGTCGCGCAGCTCCATCGCCGCCACCATGCCCGCCACACCTGCGCCCAGGATCAGCACCGAGCTGCCGGCCGGCGGACGCGACAGCTTGATGGGGCCTTCAAAGCTGGAGCCTTCCGCATAGCCCAGCTCTGTCATGGCGTGATACATGGCGGCGCTGCCGGCCACCACGCCGATCATCTGGAACAGGCTGCGGCGGCTGGGCGCGGTCACGGAGATTTCGCCCGCGCCGCGGCGACCAGCCTGGGAAAATCGATCTGGGCCGATGGCTCGGTGACGATATGGCCGCCGATGATGAAGGTGGGCGTCTGGAAGATCCGCAAGGCCCGCGCCAGGTTGAAGTTGGCGATGATCTGGGCATAGATCGCGGGCGCTTCCATGTCCTTCTTCAGCCGTTCGACGTCCAACCCCACGCTTTTGGCGATCTCGAACACGCGCGGCGTCGGCAGCGGGTGTTCCGGCGCCATCAGCAGCGCCTGGTGATATTCGGCATATTTGCCCTGGGCGATGGACGCCAAAGCCGCCCGTCCCGCGATGGGCGAGGACTCCGCCGGCTCGATGGTGAACTCGCGGGTGATCAGCTTCACCCCCGGATCGGCCTTCAGCAGCGCTTCCACCCGCGGCTCGGCCCGCTTGGTGAAGCCGCAATCGTAATCGAAGAACTGGACGATGGTGACGTCGCCGTTCGGGTTGCCCAGGAAGCCGGAGGCGGGATTGTGAAACAAGGCGTCGGTGTTTCTGGCGATAAGCTTGTCGCCGGCGGCAGCCTTGTCGGCGTCGATCCTGGCCTGGTAGGCCTGTTCGATCCGGCTCTGATCGGCGGGATCAACCGGCGCGGCGAGCGCCGCAAGCGGGGCCAGCAACAGCAAAGCAAGCAGCAGCGATTTCATGGGTCCCCCGGGTCAGGCGCCTATGCCTACTCCCGGTTCCCGTATTCCTGCAACTGCCGTCCAAAAAAGGAAACGGCCGGCCCCGCCCAGGGGAGGAAGAAGCCGGCCGACCCTTTATTCCCTCAGCTGGATTCCCTCAGCTGAAGGGCCTCACAGATTGGCTTTGAGGCCGATCGTGAAGTAGCGGCCCATCGGGCTTTGGCCGTTATAGCCCGACTGATAGGTCGGATAGATCTGGCCAATGGTCCCGTTAGGCACATAAGCAGGCTGGGCGTTGAGGATGTTCTGCACCACGAAATAGGCCGACATGTCCGCCCCATCCAGCACGAAGTTGCGCGAGATGTTCACGTCCGCCTGGTTCCAGGAGTGCACATAGGGATTGACCCAGTTGTTGAGGCCCGCAGGAGCCAGCGGCGACTGATTGAGGCCCAGGACCGGACCCGCAACCTGGCTGAAGCCCGACACCCAGGTGTCCTGAAGACCCACAGTCCAGTCGTTCAGGGTGTAGTTCAGCATGAAGGTGAAGCGCGTGCTGGGATCGGGTGTGCGGGTAAACAGCGCGCCCGGGAACAGCACCGACCTGTTGATGACCGGCTGGTAGGTGGCCAGCAGGCGGCCGTTGAAATTACCATTCCAGCCCTCCATAAGGTCCGACGCCGCCCAGCCATAGTTGGTTTCGAAGTCCCAGCCTTCGGTCGAGGTCGAAGCGGTGTTGAGGTTGAAGGTGAACAACCTGGTCGCCTGGTTGGCGATCGTGCGATCGGCGAACGGCAGCGGCCGCTGGTAGTTGTTGCAATAGATCGAGGTGCCGCCGGAAGCCTCGCACAGATTTTGGATGGTGTTGCTGGGTGCGATCGAGCCGATGGCGTTGTTCAGGTGGATGCGGAAATAGTCGAGCGACATGGTCAGGCCCGGAATAAAGTCCGGGGTCCACACCGCGCCGACCGTGTAGGTGCGCGACACTTCCGGCACCAGGTTGGGATTGCCCTGGCTGCTGAAGGTGGTGGTGTAATTCTGCAGCGACGAACCCGCCGGGAAGTGCAGATCGCCGTTGAAGACGTTCTGCAGCAAGGTCGCCGGACGGTACAAATCGTCCAGCGTGGGTGCGCGGATGTCGATCGAGGTCGTGCCGCGGAAGCGCAAGCTGTCCACGACATTCCAGTTGAAGCCGACCTTCCAGGTCTGCACCGAGCCGGACACCGAATAGGTGGTGTAACGGCCCGCCAGGTTCAGGTCGAAGTTCTGGATCAGCGGAGCGTCCTTGATCAGCGGGATTGCCGTTTCCAGCGCCACTTCCCACACATTCTGGGCGGCATGGATCGGTTGCAGGATCGCCTGGGCGTAGCTGGGCAGCAAGGGATTGCAGATACGCAGGCCCGTGCAGTTCACGAAGGTGCTCGAGGGCACGTTCGAGCTCACGTCATAGGTGTTGAAGCGCATTTCGCCCGAAAGGGCCGCGGTGATCGGTCCCGCCCAGCCGTCCAGCACCTTGCCGGCGACGGCGCCACCGAAATTGTCCAGGATGTTGGTCTGGTGGAAATTCGTCGTTTCGAAACTGTACTTGAAGGCGGACTGAGTCACAGCGGTGGGGCCGAAGGGATTGATCGGCACGCAATCCTGATAGGCCTGCGCCGTCACGGGCTGGGTGGCGGCATAGCAACCCACCGTGCCGTTCGGCAGCAACACCGCATCCTGCGATGCATACATTTTCTGCAGGTTCTGGTTGTTGATCAGGTCGACCGCCAGGCGGTTCTCGCCATGGGTGTAGAACACGTCCCAGTTGAAGCGGCCATTCATGAAGGTGCCGTCGAAGCCGGTCCGCACCTGCAGCACGCGGTTGACGCTGCCGGTGGCATTGGTCTCGGTCTGGCCATTGCCGATCAGGAATTCGCCAAGCTGGAAGGTGTTGGACGGCTGCGTCGTGCCGCTGGTCTGGAGCGGGTTGGTGTTGTTGTTGCCCAGCGCCGCTTGCACGGCGGCCGGCAGGAACGGGTTGTTCTTGTAGAAAATCGCCGCTTGGTTGGCGCCGGGCTGGATCTTCTGCGGGAAGTACCAGCCAAAGCTTTGCGCTTCCGAGCCTTGGGCCTGGACATACCAGGTGACATTGTCGGCCAGGTCATAGCTGAAGCGGCCAAACACCGAACCCTGGTGATAGCCATTGAACACCTGGCCATAGGGGCTGTAGGCGCCATCGCCGCCCGAGTTGAAATTGCCCGTGCCGACCGTCTGGTTGCCATTGGCGTCTCGCGCGCCGGCAATGCCGGCATTGAACGGACCGAGCACACCATTGGAGACGAACTGCTGCATGTTCGCCGCCGGGCAAGCCGGAACGCAGGCCTGCACCAGGCCGCCAAAGGTAGAGTTCGGGCGGCGGGCATTTTCGATCCTGTTAAAGGGATTGGCCACCGTGCCGGTGCCCGCTTCGCCCGCCGGAGCGGTGAGAATGGTGGGGCCATAGGGGCGGGCCGACTGGTTGACCGGATCGCGGTGACGATACTCGATCGCGCCTTCGAAATGGCCGCGGCCGCCGAACAGGTCGGTGCCAGCAGCAGCGCTGAGCTTGTAGCTCATGGCATCGGCATAGGTGGAAATGCCGGTGTTGATGTCGGCCTTGAAGCCGTCGAACTTCTTGTTGAGGACGAAGTTGACCACGCCGGTCACCGCGTCCGAGCCGTACACGGCAGAGGCGCCGCCGGTGACAATGTCGACACGGCTGATCAGCGCCTGCGGCAGGGTGTCGATATCGATGGTGCCGTCGGAATTGGACGGCGTGACGCGATGATTATCCAGCAGGACCAGGGTGCGCTGGGCGCCGAAATTGCGCAGGTTCAACGTGTTCGAGGCAAAATTCTGCTGACCGTCGCCGGGGCGGGTGATGGACTGCGAACCCTGGAAGATCGGCAGCTTGTTCAGGCCGTCCGGGATATTGGTGGGCGTCGTCAGCGCCAGGTCTTCCGTCGAGACGATGGTCAGGGGCGTGGGCGAATTGGCGGCGTCGGAGACAACGCGGCTGCCGGTCACGACCACCGACTCGACGTTCTGCGCCGCAGCAACCTTGGTCTGAGCAAGTGCAGCATGAGGCAGTGCAACAACAGCCGCGCTGCAAGCGAGCAGATACCGGATCTTCAAAGCCATGGATTCCCCCTGGGACATGTTACGGCCTTCTGTTGAAGGCTCTTCGGGACCTAGACGGGCGGGGGATCACAAATCCGCCATGCCGGGCGATACCTTTTTGATATCGTTCGCGTGCGCGGTTGCTATTGCTGAAGCGAGGACGCCTCGACTGTCTACAGATTGGCCTTGAGGCCGATCGAGAGATAGCGGCCCATCGGGCTCTGGACGCTATAGCCGGACGTATAGACCGGATACCACTGGCCGATGGTCCCGTTGGGAACATAGGCCGGCAGCGCATTGAACAGGTTCTGGACCACGAAATAGGCCGTCATGCCGGCGCCTTCGATCCTGAAATCGCGCGAGATGTTCAGGTCCAACTGATTCCAGGAATGCACATGGGGACTGACCCAGTTGTTGATGGCCGGCGTGACAGGCCCCGCCACCTGGCTGAAGCCGGACACCCAGCTGTCTTCCAGCCCGACGCTCCAGTCATCCAGCGTGTAGTTCAAAAAGGTGGTGACACGGGTGCTGGAATCGGGGATGCGGGTGAACGGCGCGCCGGGGAAAAGCACCGACTTGTTGATGACCGGCTGATAGGTCGCCAGCAGGCGGGCCGTCCAGGCGCCCTTCCATCCTTCCGCCAGGTCCGCCATCTGCCAGCGGTAATTGCTTTCAAAGTCCCAGCCTTCGGTCCGGGTGGAGGCGGTGTTGAGGTTGAAGGTGAGAAGCCTGGTGGCGAAATTGGCGATGGTGCGGTCGCCGAACGGTCCGGGACGCTGGTAGTTGGCGCAATAGATCGAGGCGCCGCCGGATTGCTCGCAGATGGTCTGGATGGTGGTCGAGGGCGCGATCTGCCCAATCGCGTTGGACATGTGGATCCGGTAATAGTCCAGCGACATGCTCAGGCCGGGAACGAAGTCCGGCGTCCACACCGCGCCCACGGTGTAGGCCCGCGCCACTTCCGGCACCAGACGGGGATTGCCCTGGGTGCTGAAGGTGGTGGTGCCGGCATAATGGGTGCCATCCGGCAGATCGACATGCAGGTCGGTGAAAACGTTCTGCAACAGGGTCGCCGGGCGGAACAGATCGTCGAGGGTGGGCGCGCGGATGTCGATCGAGGTGGTGCCGCGGAAGCGCAGCGTGTCCACGACGTTCCAGTTGAAGCCGATCTTCCAGGTCTGGGCCGGGCCGGACACCGAATAATGGGTATAGCGGCCCGCCAGGTTGAGGTTGAAGGCTTGGACCAGCGGCACATCCTTGATCACCGGCACGTCGCCTTCCAGCGCCAGTTCCCACACATTCTGGCTGGCATGGACCGGCTGCAGCACGGCCTGGGAATAGCTGGGAAGCGTGGCATTGCACAGGCGCAGGCCCGTACAGTCCACGAAGGTGCTCGAGGGCACATTGGTGCTGATGTCATAGCTGTTGAGGCGCATTTCCCCCGACAAGGCGGCCGTGATGGGGCCGGCCCAGTCATCCGCTATCTTGCCCGCGATGCTGCCGCCGAAATTGTCCAGGATATTGGTCTGGTGGAAATTCGTGGTCTGGAAAACATAGTTGAAGGCATTCTGGGTCACGGCGGTGGGGCCGAAGGGGTTGATCGGCACGCATCCCGCATAGCGCGCCGCGGTGAGGCTTTGCGTCGCCGCGTAGCAGGCCACGGTGCCATCCGGCTTCAGCACCGCATCTTCCGCCGCATACATGTTCTGCAGATTCTGGTTGTTGATCAGGTCCACTGCCAGGCGGTTCTCGCCATGGGTGTAGAAAAGATTCCAGCCGAAGCGGCCCGCCATGACGGTGCCGTCCAATCCCGCCTGGACACTCAACACGCGGTTGACGCTGCCCGTGGCGTTGGTCTCGGTCTGGCCATTGCCCACCAGGAATTCGCCAAGCTGGAACGTGTTGGACGGCTGCACCGCCGGGCTGGCATTGGCCAGCTGCAACGGATTGGTGCCGTTGTTGCCAAGCTGCGCCTGCACCGCCGCCGGCAGAAAGGGATTGTTCTTGTAGAACAGGTCCGCCTGGCCGGCGCCGGGCTGGATCTTCTGGGGGAAGTACCAGCCAAAGCTGTAAGCCTCCGAACCCTGGCCCTGAAGATAGAAGGTGACATTGTCGGCCAGGTCATAGCTGAAGCGGCTGAAGATCGTGGCCTGGCGGTAACCGTTGAACACCTGGCCATAGGGACTGTAGGCGCCGTCGCCGCCCGAATTCAGGTTGCTGGTGCCGGCGGTGGGATTGCCATTGGCATCGGTGGCGCCGGGAATGCCGGGATTGAACGGGCCCAGCACACCGGTGGCAACGAATTGCTGCTGGTTGGCGCCCGGACACGTTGGAACGCACCCTTGGATGAGTCCGCCGAAGCTGGAATTGGGACGGCGGCCGTTGGCAATGGTGTTGAAGGGATTGGCGGCGGTGCCGGTGCCCACCAGGGCGCCGAAGTTGGCCGGCGGCCCATAGGGACGGGCTGACTGGTTGACCGGATCGCGGCGGCGATATTCCAGCGCCGCTTCGATATGGCCACGCCCACCGAACAGGTCCGTGCCGCCGGCCGCGCCGACATTGATGCTCGCGGCGTCGGCATAGGTGGAGATGCCGCTGTTGACGTCAAGCTTCAGGCCGCTGAGCTTCTTGTCGAGGACGAAGTTTACCACCCCGGTCACGGCATCGGAGCCATAGACGGCGCTGGCGCCGCCGGTAACGATGTCCACCCGTGAAATCAGCATTTGCGGCAGGGTATCGACATCCACCGAGCCATCGGAATTCGACGGCGTGGCGCGGTGGCCATCCAGCAGCACCAGGGTGCGCTGGACGCCGAAATTGCGCAGGTTCAGCGTGTTGCTGGAAAAATTCTGCTGGCCATCGCCGGGACGGCCGATGATCTGCGAACCCTGGAAGATGGGCAGCTTGTTGAGCCCGTCCGGCAGGTTGGTGGGCGTGGTGGCGCGCAGCTGCGCGGCGGAAATCACCGTGACAGGTGTCGGCGCGTAGGCGATGTCGGAGATGACGCGGCTGCCGGTGACGATGATGATTTCCGATGGCGCGGGGCCCGCACCGGCGATGTCGGAGATAGTGGGGGCCGGCGCGGCCGCCACCGCACGGCGCAGGACGATGGTGGCGCGGTCATTGCTGGCCACTTCCAGGCCGGTGCCGACCAGCAGCCTGGCCAGGGCCTCTTCCATCTCCAGGTTGCCGGATACGGCCTGCGTCTTGATGCCGTGCAGCTGGCTGACCGGCGCGATGATCTGGATATTTTCCTGGCGCGCAAATTCGGGAATCGATTTCGCGGCTTCTTCCGAGGGGATGTTGATGCTGCGCGGCTCTGCGGCGGCGGTAAGGGGGGGCAACGTGGCAAACGCAACGCCACAGGCAAGCCAGTACTTGCGCTTGAAAGCCATAATCCCCCTGAAACATTCACGGCCTTGCTCGGAAGGCTCTTGCGGCCCTTGATAAGGCCGTACGCCATGTCGCGCTCATTCAGCGCGTCAGTCGCACTTCCCCTTCCCCGACCCGGACATGGGCGTTCAGGCTGATGGCGATGGTATTGGCGAAGCCGACCGGATCGGTGGCCTTGAACAGGCCGGCGATTTCTTCGCGGGCCAGCGCCGGATCCTCGACCACGATCTTGGTGTCGCTGTAGCGGGAGAATTCCGCCGCCGCCTGGGCCAGGGTCTGGCCTTCAAAGGCGATCTGGCCTTCCTGCCAGGCCATGGCGCGGCGGACCTGCGCCGAAGGCACGGCCTGGGCGACAATGTCGGCATGGTCGGCGGGCGCCATCGCCATGGTGTTGGCGGTGATGCGCACCGGCTGGACGTTCAGGGCGCTGGGCTTGAACACTTCCACGATGCCTTCGCGCACCAGCACCCGGACCGGGGCGGCATCGAAGCGGCTGACGCTGAAGCTGGTGCCCACCACCCGCACGCTTGTATCGCCGGCGGCGACCACAAAGGGGCGGGCCTTGTTCTTGGCCACGTCGAACAGGGCCTCACCGCGCACCAGTTCGACCGAGCGCAGGGCGTCGGAATAATTCACCAGGATTTCGGAGGCGGTGTTGAGGGTCACGACCGAACCATCCTTCAGCGCGATCACCTTGGTCTCTCCCTTGGCGGTGGTGAAGCGGCCGCGATTGCGCAGCAGCTGCCAAGTCGCCCCCGCGCCAACCAAAAGGGTGGCGGCGATGGCGCCGCCCATCTGCAACACCCGGCGGCGGGGCAGTCGTTGCGGGGCGGTCACAAAGGCGGCGGGATCGAAATCCGGGCCCAGCGCCCGGGCCCGTTCGGTGGCCAGCGCCACGGCCCGGATGCGGGCATAGGCGCCCAGAGAGCGCACATCGCCGTCCAGCCAGGCCCGGAACTCCTGTTCCAGGCTGGCCGTCAACGGCCCGCGATCGAACCGGGCGGCCCAATCGGCCGCCTCGGAGTCAATCTGATGAGCGGTCTTTCCTGACATCGAACCTTTGAATCCCGGCTTTTTCTGATCTGGGACTAGACGTATGGGAGGGTTCTTTTCCGCCATACCCGAATTCGTCCAGCATGATTAAAAATCCGCGGCTCATATGCTTTTCCACGGTGCTTTCCGCAAGTCCCAGCTTTGCCGCAACCTCGCGCTGGCTGAGGCCATAGACCCGCCGCAAGGTAAATACGTCGCGGACCTTGCCCGGCAGGCGGGCGATCATCTGGGCCAGGCGGTGCAGCTCGTCGCGGTCGATCACCTGGCGCTCCGGCGAGGGATCGTCGCTCACAACCTCGAGGGTATCCAGGTCCGGAACCGAGGCGATGGAGACCACCTTCATGCGGCGCAGGTGGTCGATCACCACCGAACCCGCGATCTGGAAGGTATAGCTTTTGGCGTCATGAATATGGGCGACGCTCTCGGCCGCGACCAGCCGCGTATAGGTCTCCTGGATGATGTCGTCGATATCGAGCCCGCCCAACCGGCGACGGCGCAGCCAGGCGCGCAAAGCCGGTTCATGTGGGAGCACATGCCGCCCAAGCCAGATCGCCCGTTCGTCCGAGAATGACATAGCCCATCTAAGGACCGGCGTGTGCGATTGGCAAGGTCCGGTATCCGGTCGGTTAACAAGCGGAATACGGCGCAAAAGCCGTATGCAGCCACGGCCCCGGCTGCTATAGTGCCGTCAAACGGGGCATGGCTGCACACTTGAAACACCGCATCACGCTTTGCGCGGCATCGTTGCTGGCGGCGGCGTCGCTGGCGCAGGCCAAGGACGCGCAGGGCAATTCCTCCTATCCCTTCGGCGATGCGGGCGGCAGCCACTATTCCGCTCTGACCCAGATCAAGGCCGGGAATGTCCACAAGCTGAAACAAGCCTGGCGCTATGACATCAAGCCTGACGTCGCGCTGCAGAATACGCCCATCGTGGTGGACGGAGTTCTGTATGGCGTGGGCGCCGGCAAGGTCATCGCCCTGGATGCGGCCACCGGCAAGGAAAAATGGGTCTATGCCCCTACCCTGCCGCAACGCTCGCGGGCGGGCTTTTTCCCCCGCGGCGAAAGCTGGTGGAGCGACGGCAAGACCAGCCGGCTGCTGGTGCCGGCTTCCAACTTTATCTATTCGCTGGACCCGGCCACCGGCCAGCCCGATCCGGCTTTCGGCGACAATGGCCGCATCGACCTGAACGACAATCTGCGCGGGGCCGCTGCCGTGAATTATGTCCGCCATGGCGGGGCGGTGAATGTGTGGCACGACCTGTTCTTCACCTGCGGCGAGGTTGGCGAGCAGACCCCCGCCTCCCCCGGCGATATCCGCGCCTGGGACGTGCGCACCGGCAAGCTGGTCTGGACCTTCCACACCATTCCCCATCCGGGCGAACCCAATGCCGAGACCTGGGCGGCCGATGCCTGGAAGACCGCCGGCGGCGCCAATGACTGGCCCGGCATGGTGATGGATGCCAAACGTGGCATCCTTTTCGCGGCCACCGGCTCGGCGTCGGACGATTTCTATGGCGGCGAACGGCCCGGCAAGAATCTCTATGCCAACAGCGTGATCGCGCTGGAGGCCCAGACCGGCAAGATGCGCTGGTATTTCCAGACCGTGCATCATGACGAATGGGACAATGACTTCGCGGCGCCGCCGATCCTGGTGTTGGTGACCAAGAACGGCAAGACCATCGACGCCGTCGCCGCCACCAACAAGACCGGCTATGTCTATGTCTTCGACCGCCAGAGCGGCGAGAGCCTGTTCCCGATCAACGAAGTGCCGGTGCCGCCGGCCACCGCCCCGGGCGACACCGCCTGGCCGACACAGCCGATTCCCACCGCGCCGCCGCCCTTGTCGCACCAGACGGTGTCGGCCGACGAACTGACCCAGCGCACGCCGGAAGCCAACACATGGGCGCGCGAGAAATTCGCCACCTTCCTCAACGGTCCCCCGTTCACCCCGCCCGCCTACAAGCAGGAAACCGTGTCGGCGCCGGGCTTTTCAGGCGGCAGCGAATGGGGCGGCATGAGTTTCGATCCCAAGCTGCAATATCTCTTCGCCAATACCGAGAATGTGATGTGGACCACGGCGGTGATCGACCGCAAGGACCGGACACGGGTGGAAGGCCCCGACCTGCCGGGCAGCCAGTCGCGCTATACCTTTTCGGGCTACAACAAGTTCAAGGACCCGGACGGCTATCCCGCCACCGCCGCGCCCTGGGGCCATCTTACCGCCATCGACCTGAAGACTGGCAAGTTCGCCTGGCGCATTCCGTTCGGCACTTATCCCGAACTGGTGGCGAAAGGGCAGAAGGATACCGGCAGCGAGAGCTATGGCGGCGCGGTGGTCACCGCCAGCGGCTTGCTGATCATCGGGGCCAGCGATTTCGACCGCAAGCTGCACGCCTTTGACAGCAAGACCGGCAAGCTCTTGTGGGAGACCGAGCTGCCTTTCGCCGGCAACGCCACGCCCATCACCTACATGGTAGGCGGCAAGCAGTATGTCGCCATCGCCGCCAGCACCAGCCATGACCGCAAGGCGGCCAAGGGCAGCGCTTTTGTCGCCTATACCTTGGGGGACTGACACGTAGGAGTGCTGGCGCCATGCGCGCCTGGATCGTGATCCTTGCCTTTGCTGCCGCCAGCCTTGCCGTGACACCGGCATTGGCGGGCAGAACCTGCTTCACACCAAAGGGCGATATGATCCGTTGCAATTCGCCCGGCGCCATGCCGGTTTTCTGGAAACCGTCCCCGCAGGTGATGTGGGAGCGGGAGATCGCGGTCAAACCGCCGGAACCAAGCAACGCGGAACTGCTGGCGGTGTTCACCGGGCTGGCGCTGTTTCTGGCTCTTATCGCCCTCTTGCCCGATTTCGACGGCTGGCATCCGGACGACCGGAACAAATCCGACAAGCCATAAAAAAGCCCGGCGCGACGCGCCGGGCTTTATTCGCAAAAAAACGCGGCCTTTTACGGGCTGGTCGCGACCACCACCGTGGCGGGCGCGCTGTTGGAAGTACCGATGGCGATGCCGGCCGCGGCGGCGGCCACCACACCGACGATGATCACCGGCGTGGTGAGAAGCTCGGCCTGATGGACGCCGGCGGGCTTGCCGGCCGGCAGGGCGCCGTCCGCCGCATTTGCCCCGGTGGAAATCAGAAGGCCGGCAGCCAGCAGGGTGGCGGTGATGTTTCGCATGTGTCTCTCCAACAGTGAATCCGTGGAAAAACGATAGCGAAGGCGCTGAAATTTCCATTCGCAATTGCACAATGACCCCTGCGACAAATTGGACAAGCGGTGACAATGCCGTCACCATGGGCGAAATGCCCAAAAATACAGCGTTATTTGCTTGTTCTTTGTACGCCAAGCCAGGCCGGACCGGCGGGCGGCCGCACGAGGGATGGTGCGGCGCACACCGGTTTTCCGACTCTGGAAAAGCCTATTTCGGAGCGCCGGACACGTTCTGCAGACGGCTCTTGCGCTCGGCCAGGATCGCGTCGAACTCAGCGCGGCTCATGTGCAGCTTGCCGGGATTGGCGTCGATCCAGGTGACAAAGGCGCCGTACTTCTTCGCATTCCAGCCGCCCTCGAACTCGCCGCCATTCTTGCCCGAGCGGTTGAGGTCGAAGTTGAAGGCGTCTTCCAGATTGATGAACTCGGCATGAGACACCGCGTCCTCCGCCAGATAGGCCGGGACAAAGATCACGCCGTCATTCTTGGCCAGCACCAGATCGCCCGGGAGCACCGTCGCCCTCCCAATGCGGATGGGCGCATTGATGGACGTCAGGGTCATGTTCTTCCAAGCGGAAGGGTCATAGGCGCGGTAGAGACCGTTCATATTCTCCAATGCGCGGTTTTCCTCCGCGTCGCGGATACCGGCGTCGAACACGAAACCGGTCTTGGAATGGGTGGCGATGCCCGAACCCAGGTTGGAACCAATGAGGGTGCCTTCCACGATCTTGCCAAAACCGTCGGCGACATACATGTCGCCTTCCTTCAGCTCGGCGATGGGCCAGCTGTTGTTGCCGCTGACCCGGCCTTCGCGCTTTCCTTCGGCGGCGATGGCGTCATACATGTCGCGGCGCAGCGGCATGTATTGCGTCGTCAGCGCCCTGCCCGCGAAGGGCTTTTCCGGATGCAGCATCTGGTAACCGGTATCGAACTGGCAATCGAAACCCTTGTCGCGCAGATAGTCCCATAGATCTTCGATGGAAACATTCACCACCCGCTTGAGCAGGTCGTCCGGCACCCTGGGGCGGCCGTCGGGAAAGCGCTCGCCCTTCCATTGCGAGGTATAGAACATCATCTGTTCGCGGGTCTGCTTGACTTGCGCGTATGCGGGCGCCATGGCCGGCGCGGCGAGGACCAGCGCCAGAGAGCCGAGCAAAAGCGGCCTGAGCATTTTCAGCATAACGGACTCCTGTCAGGGATGGTTCTTGACCACGGCATATTTGACGGACTTGCCGGCCGCCAGGATCATCTGATGCGGCGTGTTGACCGGCACATAAATATAGTCGCCGGCATGCACCATGAAGGCTTTGCCGCCCTTGGCATTGTCGCCGCGCGTCTCGCCGGGTCCGGTCGACTTGGGATTTTCAACCGTGCCGCCCAACATCAGGATGCATTCGCCGTCCAGGATGAAGATGTGATCTTCCCAAGCAGCATGGACTTCGGCCTGACCGCTCTTGTCGCGCAGGGTGATATTGGCCTGGGCATTCTTGTGATTGAGCAGCAGGTCCTGGCTGTAGAAGTTGCCGGGACCGGCCTTGAACTTCTGGCTGGCCTTGGGAACGACCATGTAATCCTCGGCCATCACCCCGGTCGCCAGGATCGCGCCGCCAATCAAGAGTGTTGTGAACAAAGCACGCATATCCGTGACTCCTTCTCTTAGCCGCTCGCGCGGCGCCATAACTCCTGCCACCCGGCGGCGCGCCCAAGCTCGCCGCGTTCGACCGGCGAAGCCGGTCGGGCCTCACCCCCACCATTTTTCATCGGGCGCCAGGTGCGCCTTCACCACATCCGGATTGAGATCGATGCCCAGACCCGGCTTGTCCTGGATCACGAAATAGCCGTCCTTGAAGAACGGGCCTTCATGCGTGACCATGTCGAAGGTCCATTGATCGCGCCCGCCCGCCAGTTCATGGACGCGGAAATTGCGCACCGAGGCTGCCGCATGGGCCGATGCGATGGTGCCCACCGCGCTGGCCGGATTGTGGCAAGCGGTCCAGATGCCATAGAGATCGGCGAGGTCGGCAATGCGCTTGGCTTCGAACAATCCGCCCGACTTGGGGATGTCGATATGCACCCCGGCGCAGGCTTGGCGAATGACCAAAGGGGCGAACTGCGCCAACCCATAGAGATTTTCACCTGTGCAGAGCGGCACGTTGGTGGCGCGCGACACCCGCTCCATGGTCTCAACATTTTCCGGCGGGGTGGCGTCTTCGACCCATAATGGGTTCACATGCTCCAGCGCGTTGCAGTATTTGATTACGTCATTGACCGAATATTTCCAATGGCACTCGATCGCCATGTCCACATCGGGACCGATGGCTGCGCGCACCCGGTCCATGCGGTCGACCAAGCGGCGAATGTCGCGGTTGGTCAACTCGTTGGTGTAGCGGTCATGTCCCGGTTCCTTGAAGTCCGGATCGGCAGTGGTCGGCACCGAGTCGCCCTGGAACTTGAAAGCCGTAAAGCCGAAGGGATTGTGGGCGATGGCGTCCGCCGCCTGCTGACCCCAGGACGCTGCTTCGGCGGGATTATGCTCCGGCGCCTGCAGGGTGCGGTAGAAGCGCACCTTGTCGCGGAAACGGCCGCCCAACAGGTTGCACACCGGCGTCTGCAGCAGCCGTCCCGCCAGATCCCACAGCGCGATCTCAATGCCCGACGCGGCGTGATAGGTCAGGCCGCCGGTGGCGCCATAGCCGCCATTGAGAAAGAGCAGCTTGGTATAGAGCTTGACCACATTCAGCGGGTCTTCGCCGATCAATTGCTCCTTGAAGCGCTTGAGGGTAATGTCCTTGGCGCCCGGACCCCAATAGCCCTCGCCGATGCCATAGACACCGGCATCGGTTTCGATCTTGAACAGGTTCCAGTCCCAGGTGGGACCGCGCACGATCATCACCTTGACGTCGGTGATCTTGACCTTCTTTTTCAGATACTGGGCGCGTGCCTGGTACGGCAGTGCGAAACACGACACTGCGCCCATGGCGAGCAGCTTGCGGCGATCCATTGTCATCCCCTCAGTTACCCGGTGGCTGGTCGGTCTGGAAATAATGCACCTGGCCTTCCTTCAGACGCGGCGTCATGGCCAGGCGCGTGCAGGAACCGGTGTTGGGTGCGCAGGTCGCCCGGTGCCAGCGCGTGTCATTGGCCTGGATCACATCGCCCGTTTCGCCATGTACAATGCCGTAACCCGTCACCAACACATCGAGTTGGCCTTCGATCACCACCCAGGCTTCCACCATATTCTCGTGGAAATGACCCCAGCTTGTGTCCGGCGGCAGCTTGGTGATGGCGCCGGCGCGGATGATGTGCGCGGATGTATGACCATCCATGGCGAAGTCACGGCTCTTGCCGCCGCCGGCGGCATAGGCATTGAAATCCAGCGAAGGCTGGTTACCCGCCTCATAGCCGCCGGTCGAGGTGATCTTGGCCTTGTCATAATGATAGCCGGCGACAGGCGTGGGCGTTTCGTTTTCCGGATAGGAGGGCACTTGGCCCGCTGGTGTGGAGCGGTAGAACACCACCGGCTCTGTGCCGGTATTCTCCATGCAATAGGCAAGGCGCGGCGCCACATCGAACAGATAGCCCTTGGTAGCGGTGACAGGCTGCTGGCCATCAATCGTGATCTTGACCTGGCCGCTATGGATCCAGCCGAACACCCGGTCATCGGCATAGAACTGGCACTTGGTCTTCTCGCCCGGCGCCATGGAAATGTAATGGCCGTCATAGTCGCGGGTCAGCATCACGGGCTGATCCCAGCTTTGCTTGCCCTGATGGGCTTTCAGGATATCGGCGACGTGCGTCACCGGCTTGTTGACGCCGGTATAGGGCGTGTCCTTGTGCGCCGCCCAAACGGTGCGTTCGGGGCCCTTCTCGCCGCCGGCCTGCGCCAGCACACTGGTCGTGCCCAGCGCAAGCGCCACCAATCCCAGAACCAGCGATCTCATTAAGCCACTCCCCGCCAATGTTTTTTGTTGCCGGGAGATTGCAGCGCCGGGGCTTAAGCGTCAACGTCGGCGCCAAAGAAGAACGTTCCGGGGAGATGTTATGAGCAAGTGCAGCATCCGGCTTGCCGTGCTTTTGGGCGTGCTGGCGATTTCCACCGGCGCCGCGGCAGCGCAAACGGCGTGGAAGTTCAACAACCTGTCGCGCATCGGCGGGATTGTGCCGAAGGTGGAAGGCGCGCCGCAGCTGGTGGATTCGCCCGTCGGCAAGGCGGTGCAGTTCAACGGCGCCGATACCGCCCTGTTCTTCCCCAGCCGTCCGCTGGTCGGCGCCAAGACCTTCACCATCGAGGCCATCATCCGCCCCGAAGGCGGTGCGCTGGAACAACGCTGGATGCACATCGCCGAGACCGATCCCAAGACGGGCCTGGACGCCAACCCGAACGGCGTCTCCGATCCCAACCCCCGCTTCATGTTCGAGGTGCGTCAGAAAGACGGCCAGTGGTGGCTGGACGCCTTCGTCAACAGCGCGTCCGGCAGCAAGGCGCTGATCGATCCGACCAAGACCCATCCGGCCAACCAGTGGTACGCGGTGGCGCAAAGTTATGACGGCAAGACCTATCGCTCGTATGTCAACGGCGTGCTGGAAGGCGAAGCCGATGTCGCCTTCACCCCGCATGGCGCGGGCCACATGATGGTAGGAGTGCGGATGAACCATGTGAACTGGTTCAAGGGTTCGGTGGCGGAGGCGCGTTTCACCGACCACGCGCTCAGCCCGCGCGAGTTTCTCAAGGTGCCGTAGTAGTTATTTCACTTTCAGGAAAACCATCCCGCCCGGCGTGTTGATCGGCACCGTGACGCCGGTGGGCGTGATGTGGCCGCTGGCCCGGTCGATCTTGAACTCGGTGACATTGCCGCCATTCTCGTTGGCGGCGAAGAACCAGTTGCCGGTGGGATCTATCCGCAGATTGCGCGGCGTGCGTCCGCCCGAGGGGACATTTTCCTTCGAGGTCAGCATGCCGGTCTTCTTGTCGATGGCGAACACCGCCACGCTGTCATGGCCGCGATTGCCGACATAGAGGTTTCTGCCGTCGGCCGAAATCACCAATTCAGCGGTGGTGTTCTTGGCTTTGGCGTCTTCCGGCACCGTGGGCAGCACCTGGATCTCCGTCAGTTTGCCGCCATCGATAGCATAGACGCCGACTTCGGAATCCGTCTCGTGATCGACATACAGAAACTTGCCGTCCGGCGACATCTGGATGCGGCGCGGGCCGGCCCCGGCATGGGTGTTCACATAAGGCGGATCGGCCGGCGTGATCGACGGCGCGGTGGCGTCGAAGTGGTAGCTGTAAACCCGGTCCAGCCCCAGGTCGGCAATGAACATGAACTTGTTGTCCTTGCTGAACTGGATGCCGTGCTGCTTGGGGCCCGGCTGCTTGGGCGACAGCGGCTTGCCGGTGTGCTGATTAACATAGAATGCTTCGCCCAGCTTGCCATCCGGCTCCAGCTTGTAAGCCGCCAGCGACCCGCTGGTATAATTCACCGTCACCGCGATCCTGCCGCTCGGATCCACCACCACCTGGTTGGGCTGGGCGCCATGCGCCGAGGTCTTGTTGAGGAACGTCAGCGCGCCGGTTTTTGCATCGATGTGATAGGCGCTGACCCCGCCGACCGTCTCCCAGTTCACGGCATAGAGCGTCTTGCCATTGGGCGCGATCCAGACATGCGCTGGCTGCGGCGTTTCCGCCATCAGTCCCAGCGAGGACAGGCTGCCGTCCTTGCTGTCGAACCGCCAGGCGTAGATGCCCTTGGACGTGCCGGCGGTGTAGCTGCCGACATACATGATGTATTTCGCCGCCAGCGCGGGTGCGGGGGCCAGCAGTATCAGGCTGGTCAGAGCCACGTGCTTGAGCCGCATCCCGTTTCCCCTTATTTTCCACCACTAGACCAAAAAATCGCCAAAGTGGGAAGCCGATGAACCGCAAATTCGCCCTTCTGATGCTTCTGCTCGGCGCAGCTTCACTTTTGGTATCGAAGTCGGCGCTGGCCGCTCCGCCCGAGATCGCCGGCACCATCAAGGCCGACAAGCCCTATGGCGAAGGCCATATGAATTTCCTTTTCATCAATGCCTATAACGCCCGCTTCTGGACCGATGCCGCCGGCTGGTCGATGGAGGCGCCCTCAGCCATGGAAATCACCTATGGCATGGGCTTCGACACCTCCGACCTGACCGAACGCACCATCAAGGAAATGAAGCACGTCGATCCGGGGCTGGGCGATGCCGAGATCGCCAAGCTGACGCCGCAACTGAACAAGGTCTATCCGCCGGTGAAGGCGGGTGACCGGCTGATGGCGCTGTATATCCCCGGCAAGCCGATCGCCTTCTTCCACAACGGCGCGCCGACCGGCAGCATCGACAATGTCTATGCCAAGGATTTCTTCGGCCTCTGGCTGCTCCCCAATACATCCAGCCCCTCCCTGCGCAACAAGCTGCTCAGGCTGAAATAGGCGCCTTGCCGGACAGCCGCGCGCCCAGTCCCAGCAATCCGGGCATGGCGCGGATCGCCGTCAGACTGGCAAAGCGGGTGGGTGCGCGCATCGCCAAATGCGCGAAGACCGACGCGGCGCGGATGCGGGGTGCGAAACGCTTCTTCCACTCTTTCGCATAGGTTTCGCCGCGATGGGCGATCAGCAGCTTGGCCAGCAAGCCGGAAGACTGGATCGCCATGCTGATGCCTTCGGCGATCACCGGATGGGCCTCGCCTGCGATATTGCCGGTGAAATAGATGCCGTCCGAAAAGCGGGCGCGGATGCCCGGATGGATCGGCCCGGTGGAGAGGAAATGGCCCTGCAGGCCGGCATCGCCCAGCGCCGCCTGCACGCCCCGGGTGGTTTCCATGATATGCGCCAGCACCGCCTCCGCCGCCTTGCCGCCATGCCGGGCGCGCGCCGCCGTCATGGCATCGCGCCGGATGCAACAGGACAGGGAGATGCGGCCCTCATCCGTGTGCACCAGCCCGCCATAGCCGCCGGGAAAGGCCAAAAGCGGCATCAGCCCGTCCGGCAGAGCGCCGCCGGAAAAATGCGCCTTGAAGGCGAACAGGTCCGACGGTGATGGCGCGTCCAGCGGCACCGCAAAAACGCCCTTGGTGTTCCACGAGCCACAGGCGGCGATCACGGTGCGGGCGGCGATGCTGCGGCCGTCATCCAGCGTGCCGAGGAAGCCATCGCCATCGCGTGTCACGGCGGTGACTTCCATGGGCGCGAACAGTTCGGCGCCCGCCGTCCGCGCGGCATCGCGCAGCATCACGTCCAGATGCTCGCGGCCCAGCGCCCGGCCCCAGGATTGTTCGCGCGGCGCCGCCAGCATCGCCTTGCCGGCATAGATGCCCACCCGCGTCACCAGCGGCCCCGCGGCGGCGATGAAGGGCACGGCGACGCCGCAATCCTTCAGCACCGGCATGGTGGTGGCGGAAATGAACTCGCCACACACTTTGCGGCGGGGAAACTCAGCCTTCTCCACCAGCGCCACGCGCCAGCCAGCCTGCGCCAACAGCCGCGCGGCGGAGGAGCCGGCCGGACCTGAGCCGATGATCAGTGCGTCATATCGCATGGGCTTTAAACACGTGGGTGAAAGGAAATGCAGCTTGTTCGCCCAGCCGCCAGGCCCCGGCCTGCGGCCACAGATGCGACAACTCGCTATCGCGGAACCCGGCGCGCACGCTGGCCACCGCGTCATGACGGGTCACGTCATTGGCGCCCAGCGCAAACACCAGATGCGATGCGAGCAAGGCAAAAGCAGAACGGCGCGGTTCGCAGGCGGCGAAACCTTTGGCGCGGCGGGCTACCAATGCCAGCAATCGCGCCAGCGCCGCGTCCTCCAGATGATGCAGGAACAGGTTGACGGTGACGATGTCGGGCGCGATCTGCGGCAAGGTCTGGAAAATGTCGCCCTGCATCGCCGCGCAGTCCCAGCCCAGCGCCGCGAACTTGCTCTGCGTCTCGGTGCTGACAATCGCCTGCTGGTCGAGGATCACAAGCTTCACGCCGGGCCAGCGTTTCACCAGCCGCCGCGCCACCGACAGCAGAAAGCGGCCATCGCCGCCGCCAATATCCGCGATCGTTTTAGGCGCCGGAAAATCCGCCAACGTATTGGCCATGATCGCAGCCTGGCACATCACCCAGTTGATCCGCGCCAGGTCGCGGCGGGAGCGCAGGGCGCGCGGATCGTCCGGCGCCAGATGATCCAGGATTTCCGGGACCAGTACCCGCATCACGCCGCCATGCGGAACATCATGGTCTCGGCCACCAGGCCAGGGCCGAAGGACATGGCGCAGCCGCGTTGTCCGGCATTCGCTTCGCGCATGATGCGGTCCAGCACGAACATCACCGTGCCCGACGACATGTTGCCGAAATCGTTCAACACCGAGCGCGACGCCGCCAGCGCCACCGGCGGCAAGGCAAAAGCCTGCTCCACCGCATCCAGCACGGTGCGTCCACCCGGATGTACTGCCCACAGGTCGATATCATTGGCGCCGCCCAGTATGTCGTCACGCGATTCCGACAAGGCGGTGCGAATGGCGCCGGGCACTGCGCCCGACAACACCATGTCGAAACCCTGCTCGCGGATATGCCAGCGGATCAGCTCGCGCGTGTCCGGCACCAGCGCGGCGCGGAACGAGGTCATCTCCACGCCGACCGGATCGGCACTGACCAACGCAGCGGCGCAACCATCGGCGAACAACAGGAAGGAGAGGATTTCCTCCAGATTGTCGGTCTCGTGCAGATGCAGGGTGCAGAGCTCCAGGTTCACCGCCAGCACCCGCGCCCCAGGCTCCGAGCGCACGATATGCCGCGCCAGCTTCAGCGCATTGATAGCGGCATAGCAGCCCATGAAACCGACCATGGTGCGTTCGACCGACGGGTTGAGGCCGCAGCGTTCCACCAATTCCAGATCGATGCCAGGTGCCGACAAGCCGGTACAGCTGGTGACAATGACATGGGTTATGCGCGAACGGTCTTCGCCCGCCAGAAGCTTCTCCACCGCCTCCACCGCCAGGCCCGGCGCGCAGGCTTCGAACTTCTTCATCCGTGTTGCGGTGTCGGGGAAAGCGCCCAGCTTGTAGAAGCCTTCAGCGTCCACCGCCGCGCCGTGTGCGCCCGGTTCTAGAAAGGAGAAGCGCCGCGAAATGCCGCTGCGCTCCGCCATGCGGTCGAACAGGGCCGAGCGGCGATTGTCATGGCGCAGCATCTGCCGGCCGAAGCGCAGGAAGGTGTCATGCACGTCGTGCGGCGGATTGGCCGTGGCGATGCGGTTGATGAAAGCGGCGGCCATTGAAGTTCCTTGTTGGGAACGCGGCCGCCAGAAGGCCTTGCCGGGTTACCACTCTATACGCATGGCGACCGCTATCCGTTCACCACAGATGCACGCGCCCCGGCGCGCGTCCGCGCGCCAAAAAGCAATAATAGAGCGTGCTCACCAAAGGTGAACACGCTCGGCGGGCGCCAGATAGTATTTCTGCCCCGGCTTGACGGCAAAAGCGTCGTACCAGGAATCCATGTTGCGGGTGGGGCCAATCACCCGGAACTCCGCAACCGTATGTTCATTCGACCTGGTCTGGGTGCGGATGGCGTTCTCGCGCATCTTCGTGCGCCACACCTGGCCGAAGGACAGGAACAGGCGCTGGTCGCCGGTATAACCATCCAACACCGGCGGCTTCCGGCCATGCAATGACAAATGATAAGCCTTCAGCGCGATGGCAAGGCCCGCATTGTCGGCGATGTTCTCGCCCAGCGTGTTCTGGCCGATGACATGCAGTTCCGGATCGGTCTGGGGCAGCGGGTAATAGCCGTCATACTGTTTCACCAGCGCCTTGGTGCGTTCGTCGAACGCGGCGCGATCCTCCTTGGTCCACCAGTCCTGGAACACGCCCTTGCCGTCGTATTTGCTGCCCTGGTCGTCAAAGCCATGGCTGATCTCATGGCCGATCACCGCGCCGATGGCGCCGTAATTCACCGCATCGTCGGCCTTGGCATCAAAGAAAGGCGCCTGCAGGATGGCGGCGGGGAACACGATCTCGTTGAAGGAGGGATTGTAATAGGCGTTGATGGTGGATGGCGTCATGCCCCACTCGCTCTTGTCCACCGGCTGGTTGATGCGGGCAAGATCGCGGTTCCATTCATAGAGCGTGCCGGCCTGCACATCGGCGATCATGTCGCCGCGCACCACCTGGAAGTCTGAATAGTCGCGCCACTTGGTGGGATAGCCGATCTTGGGGGTGAAGCGGTGCAGCTTGTCTAGCGCCTTGGCGCGGGTGGCCGGCGTCATCCAGGTCAGGGTGTTGATGTCGGCTTCATAGGCTTTCAGGAGGTTGGAGACCAACAGGTCGGCCTTGGCCTTGGACTCCGGCGGGAAGTACCGCGCGACATAGAGCTTGCCCAGCGCCTCGCCCAGCAGGTTGTCCAGCAAATGCACGCCGCGGGTCTTGCGGTCCAGCTGCTGGGTGCGGCCCGACAACACGGTGCCATAGAAGGCGAAATCCCGGTCGTCGAACTTCTTGGGCAGATAGGCCGAGAAAGTATGCAGGTAATGCACCACCAGGTAATCGCGCCAGGTGGAGACCGGCGTGGCGACGAAAATCTTCGCCAGCAGCCCGAAGGCGGTCTTCTCCGCCACGATCACCTGGCGTTCGCTGCCCGACCGCGTCATGGGAATGCGGGTTTCGGAAAGGAAATTGTCCCAGGGAAATTCCGGCGCCAGGGTCTTCAGCGATGAGACCGGCATGGGATTGTAGATCTTGTCGGCATCGCGGCGGTCGGCGCGGTTCCAGGATACCTTGGCGATTTCGGTTTCCAGCGCCAGAACGCGATCGGCGCGCGCCGCGCTGTCGCTCATGCCGGCCAGGTCCATCATCTCGGCGAGATATTTGCGATAAGCCTCGCGCGTCTTGACGATCTCCGCATCGTCCTTGAGGTAATAGTCACGGTCCGGCAGGCCCAGCCCGCCCTGCGAAAGATTGACCGAGTAATTGTCGGGATTCTTGTCGTCCACCCCGATGCCGATATTGTAGATGCTGGCGGTGGAGAGCTTCACCGAGGCCATGGCGCGCGCCACGTCCGGCAAACTCTGCAACCCGTTCAGGTAATCCAGGTCCTTCTGCGCCGGCTTCAGCCCCGCCGCATCGATCGCCGCGGTATCGGTGAACGTGTCGAACAAATCGCGCAGTTTCTTTTCTTCCGGCGCCAGCGCGGATTCCGGCTTGGCCGCCAGATCATTGACGATGGTCTTGAGCCGCTCCTCGCTCAAAATCTGCAACTGCTGGAAGGAACCGATGCTGGACCGGTCCGGCGGGATGGTGATGGTGGCGAGATACTTGCCGTTCACATGGCGGAAAAAATCGTCGCCGGGCGCCACTGACTTGTCCATGCCGCTGAGGTCGACGCCCCATGTGCCCAGCTGGGCGCCGGCGGCCCATGCCGGCACGGCAAGCGCCAGTGCGCCGCATAGAAGGACCAGGGATGACTTGGAACGGGACATGGCAATTCTCCGAAGAATGGGGAAGCTTAATTGGGCGATTGCGGTTTTTCCAAGGGTGGCGGCGGCGGCTCAACCGTGACCCCGGCGGCAATGGTCTTGCCATCGGCCGTCCGGTTCATCGCCACCGTCACCGGGCTGCCCGGCAGCAGCAGGCTTTTGTCTCCCACCGCCAAGGCGGTAATCTGGGCACCCGGCAGCACCTGGATGGTGGCGTCGGCGGCGCAGGCCAGCGGGCTGGCATAGGCGGGCGGTGCGGCCCTGCCCTCGCAAACGGTGCGGCCCTGCCCCAGCCCGTTCAGCACCGCACCGCGATAATGCAGGGTCAGGGTGCCGTCATTCTTGTCGTCCGCGGAGGTGGGCTGCACGGCCGTGACAGTGCCGTTGACCAGCAGCCGCTCGCCGTCGGGAAAACGCCCCTCCCCGCTGCCGCGCAAGGCCGGGGCATAAACAAAGACATCCTTGCTGCGCAATGTGCCACCGCGCCCTTCCGTCACCGCCGCCCCGACATAGTCGCCGGCGTTGATGGCCGCGAACTGGGCGCGGCTGGAGCCGACATAGCGAGTGGTCGGCGTGATAAAGACCGTGAGCGGCTCCTTGAGCCCGGACTTGGCGTCCGGCTCCAGGGTCATCGCCTGTCCGTCAAAAGCGGTGAGCTTGGCCTTCAGCCGCTGCACAGGCTGGGCAAAGGCCGGAAAAACTTGCGCCGCGGCAAGAACCGCGGCGCAGGCAAGCGAAAAACCAAAACGCTGGATCAACGACGCGGCTTCTGGAACTTGAGCATGAACTGGTTGGTCTTGCCCTTCACATCGGCCTCGAACACCCGCTTGGTGCCGTCGTCGCTGGCGACCACCAGGTCATGGCCCTCGCCCACCAGCTTGAAGCCGGCGGCTTCCACTTCCTTCTTGACGGTATCTTCCTTGATGCGGTGCAGGGCCTCGGTGACGTCGTCGCCGGCGCTGTCGGCCGCCTTGTGGTCGATGATGACGTAATAGCCGCCCGGCTTCAGCGACTTGAAGATCGCCTTGTTCACCTCATTCACGTCCATCGCATACTGCTTGTTGTGCATGTCGTGATAATTCTGCGAGGTCCACACCACATCCACCGGCTCTGGGGTGACAAACTGCGGCAGCGGGCCGTGGATCACGCCCAGATTCTTGTAAGTCGCTTTCAGGTCGGCGAACTGGTTGTCCGGATCCTTGCCCTGGCCCTTCAGGCGCGCGTCATACTGGCTGCCGAAATAGGCATAGACCCGGCCGCCCGGCTCCACCGCGTGCGCGAAGATGCGGGTGAAGTAGCCGCCGCCCGGCAGCATGTCGACCACCACCTTGCCTGGCCCGATGCCGGCAAAGGCCAGCATGTCGGCCGGCTTGCGGTTCTCGTCGCGCGCCGTGTCGGCGGCGGGACGGCCTGCGTCTGCAACGGCCGCCTTCATCTTCGCCGTCGCAGCGGCGAACACCAACGCGGTCGAGGCCAGAAGCGCCGCACCCGCCAGCAACAGACTTGTTGATTGCTTCATCTTCTTCCCACTCCCCATTATCGTTTGTTGCGCCAGCCTAGCCCATTTCCGCCGCATCGCAGAAGGGCCCTTGGCCATGAAAGCCTGCCTTTTAAGCGGGCACCACCAAGGGATAACCCGGCTCCTGCTTGGAGGCATGGATCACCAGCGAACTTTTCACGGAGGCGACATTCTTCTCGGCGGTGACGGTGTCGGTGATGAAGCTCTGGAACGCCGACAGGTCGCGCGCCACGCATTTGAGGATGAAATCCACTTCGCCCGACAGCATGTGGCATTCGCGCACTTCCGGCCAGCGCCGCGCGCTTTCCTCGAAATGCTTGAGGTCGCCATCCTTCTGGCTGGCCAGTCCGACAAAGACGAAACCGGTGACTTCAAACCCCAGCGCCTTGCCGTCCAGCTCGGCGTGATAGCCCTTGATGAAGCCGGCCTTCTCCAGCGCGCGGATGCGGCGCAGGCAGGGCGGCGCGGTGATTCTGGCGCGGCGCGACAGCTCGACATTGGTGATGCGCCCGTCGGCCTGCAGCTCGGACAGGATGCGCAGGTCAATAGAGTCCAGTTTGCGGGTGTCCACGGCAATCCTGATATTGGGCTGGGTGCTATAACGCGCGGTGGGCGGCCGCGCAATAATGTTTCTCGAATCGGGATGTAACGGCCAGAAGTTTGCGTCCGAATGGGTCCTTATAACCTTATGCACCGGCTAGGGTTTCTACCGGTCTTGACGACGCGCCTTGCCATTACGATATGACATGGCCAGACCCGCGAATGCCGCAAAGCCAACCTGAAGACCGACCATGACCGCCAACACCGCCAAACACTCCAAAATCATCATCCTCGGCAGCGGTCCCGCAGGCTGCACCGCCGCCATCTATGCGGCGCGCGCCATGCTGGAGCCCACCCTGATCGCCGGCATCCAGCCGGGCGGCCAGCTCACCATCACCACCGAGGTGGAGAATTATCCCGGGTATGCCGAGGCCATCCAGGGCCCCTGGCTGATGGACCAGATGCAGGAACAGGCCAAAGCCCTGGGCACCAACTTCGTCACCGACACCATCGCCAAGGTCGATCTGTCGCGGCGTCCCTTCACGCTGCTCGGCGACAGCGGCGACGTCTACACCGCCGACACGCTGGTGATCGCCACCGGCGCCAGCGCCAACTGGCTGGGCCTTCCCAGCGAAGGCCAGTTCCAGGGCTTTGGCGTCTCGGCCTGCGCTACCTGCGATGGTTTCTTCTATCGCGGCAAGGATGTCGCGGTGGTCGGCGGCGGCAACACCGCGGTCGAAGAGGCGCTGTTTCTCACCAACTTCGCCGACAAGGTCACCCTGGTGCATCGCCGCGACTTCCTGCGCGCCGACAAGACCAACCAGGCGCGGCTGAATGCCAACAAGAAGATCGACATCCTCTACGACACCGAAATCGCCGAAGTGCTGGGCACCGCTGAGCCCAAAGGCGTCACCGGCGTGCGCTTGCGCAACACTGTCACCGGCTCGGTGCACGAACAGGCGGTCCATGGCCTGTTCATCGCCATCGGCCATTCGCCGGCCACCAGCCTGTTCCACGGCCAGCTCGAGATGGACGGGGACGGCTATATCAAGACCGCGCCGGACTCCACCCATACCAGCGTGGCGGGCGTGTTCGCCGCCGGCGACGTCAAGGACAAAGTGTTCCGCCAGGCCGTGACGGCGGCGGGCATGGGCTGCATGGCGGCGCTGGAAGCCGAACGCTTTCTCGCCGGATCGCATACCGGGGATTTGCCATTGTCGGCCTAGATACAGGCAGAGGGGGTAAGAAAATGGACTGGGACAAGCTTCGCATCTTCCACGCCGTTGCATCGGCCGGAAGCTTCACCCATGCCGGCCAGAGCCTGGGCCTGTCGCAATCGGCGGTCAGCCGCCAGATCAGCGCGCTGGAGGAGGAAATCTCCACCCCGCTGTTCCAGCGCCATGCCCGGGGCCTCACCCTCACCGACGAGGGCGAGCTCCTGTTCACCGCCGTCACCGACGTGCTGGGACGGCTGGCAGCTGCCGAAGAAGCCCTCAAGAATGTCCATGAGAGCCCGCGCGGGGCGCTGAAGATCACCGCCAGCCACGGCATCGGCGCCTATTGGCTGCTGCCGCGGCTGGGCGCTTTCCTGGCGCAATATCCCGAAGTCGAAGTGCATCTGGTGATGGACGACAAGGAACTGGATCTGGCCCAGCGCGAGGCGGACCTCGCAATCCGCATGCGCGCGCCCGTGCAGGCCGATCTGATCCAGCGCAAGCTCTTCACCGTCCATTACCATATGTACGCCGCAAAATCGTACCTGAAGGAGCATCCTGCGCCCAAGTCGCTGGACGAGATTTCCGACCATTCCATCATCGTCTATGGCGAGACGGCGGTGCCGGAAATCCGCGACATCAACTGGCTGCTGGAGGCGTTCAAGAAAAACGCCAAGCCGGGCGGCAAGGGCCGCGTCATCCGCATCAACAACATGACCGGTATCTTGCAGGCGGTGGAAGCCGGGCTGGGGATCGGCGTGGTGCCGGACTATCTGGCCGCCCAGCATCCGGCGCTGGAACGGGTGATGCCCGAAGTCGCTCCCTTAGGCTTTGATGTGCACCTGGTCTATGCCGACGCCTTGCGCCAGTCCAAGCGCGTGGCGGCGTTCCGCGACTTTGCCGTGAAATCTTCTAAAGATTGGCAATATTAGGCGCGCGGCATTTTGTGGCGTGAGCAGGAGCGCCTAGCGACGTGTACAAACGTACACGAGCGGTCCATAGCGGCAGCGTATGGACGCGACGAACCCGCTACCGCCCTCGCCCGCCATGCGGGCTCGAAGCGGGGCCAGCTTTTCTAAGCTCGCTGCGCTCGCAAAGAAAAGCTAGGCCAAAGGACCGCGCCTACGGCGTTCCGCAACTTCGCGGTCAAGACACCAAGGGCTGGCAGTACTGATCAGCTGGTCGTCGAGGTGGACACCACGGTACTCACCGGCGGGGCCACGACATTGTTCTGGCTGTTGATCACCAGGGTGCCGATCGCCGAACTGTCGCCCGAGATCAGGATGCCGACGCCGGCCATGATCACCGCGCCGGTGCCCAGCATCAGCGCGGTCTGGTTTGCGGTCATGCGCGCCGGATGCACGCCGGCCGGGCGGCCGGGCGCGAGGGTTTGCGCAAAAGCGCCAGTGGCCAGAAGGCTGGCGGCCAGCACGGCGGCCACAACGATACGCATGAAATTCTCCAGACAGTCCGCAAGGCGGCAAGCGCCCCTTGTAGCGGGCTCCCCCACCTCCGTCCATCGTCCTGAAAATACGCCGTTTTTCGGCAAGCCCACTGTACTTTTCAGAAGAAAGTGGGCGGCATCGTGCCGTTGCGGCCCTGGATGTGTGCACATGCCAAGGGCCTGAGGACCTTTGTGGTTCCCAGACGCAAAATTGTACGGCTGCCCGGGCTCAACACACAGCCATCCACCGCCAGCTTGGCCCAGAAGCTGTTATAGGCGCAGGTTTCCGGACCCATCACGCGCGTTCCCGTCAGTTCCTGACGGGCGCGGCAGGTGATGGCGCCGGGATCGCCTTCGCCGCTGGGCCGGTCCATTACGGGCGCGTTCGCAAGCGACGTGCCCACCATGTCGTTCTGCACGCAGACAGGCCAGCCGCGTTCCTTGGAGGCAGCCACCAGTTCCGGCGCGTTGCAGGTGATGGCTTCGGGATCTGCTGCGCCGCTGGGCGCGGGTTCCGCGCGCGCCAGAGCCATGCCCAAAATCAGGAACGCGCCGCCGGCGATGCCGGGCAAACTCCGCATCATGCAATCACTCCTCAGGAAGGCTTCCGGTACGCCACCAGCATAATCCCGCGCGTGCCGCCGCGCGAGGTGATGATCGGGTCCGAGGTGTCCTTGAAGTGCTTGTAATGCGCCGCGGCCAGGTGCTGCTGGAACGCCGCCTCGTCGTCATAGACTTCGTAGAGGAACAGATGGTTCGGCGTGGTGGCCAGCTCATAGACATTGAATTGCTGGCAGCCGGCTTCGTTGGCGACCGAGGCCTTGGCGTTCTCGGCCATCATGACCTTGAAGCGCTCGAAATTTTCCGGCGCGGTGCCGAAATCCACCGTCACCACATAGGAATGCGCTGGCGATTGCGCGGCGGCCGGCAAGCAAAACCCCAGAAGACCGCAAAAAATGATGCCGGGAAGGGTACGCCGCATCTGTCTCTCCACGGTGAAACCTGCTCACGTCAGTATAGACCAAGGCTGCCAAGGCTTCCAAGCACGCCCTAGTCGGCCTGCGCGCCCGCGCGCATGGTGCGGTAAAAAGGATCGGGGCTGTTCCGGCGCCTGTTTCTTTCGTCCGCGAGTATGGCCCTTATGCGTTTTTCGCCCAGACCATAGTCTACCATCAGCTTGGAAATTGACGCGCCTCCCTCGAAGGCGGCCATCATCGCGCGATTGCGCGCCGACTTTATCGCGCCGTGTTTGCGTCGCGTCACAAGAGACATTGTCGCGTTACTTGCCGCTCGGCTGAAAGTACTGGGGCACTTCGGGGAGCAGATACGGGATGTCGTCATTGGAGACGGCCGAATACCAGCCACCTCTTGCCCGGGGCTGAAGCGCAGCAGCGGGAATAACCACCTCGTACCGGCCCAGATCGAGGAACTTTTGCGTCGGCTGAATGACGACATAGTTGGGCCCGAACCGCTCCGATCCTCCCTTGATGACCGCGACTTCATTCTCCATGGCGTTCCACACGATCGGGCTGCGTTCTTCTCCCGCGAATGCCGGCGTGAGAATGCAGGAACTGATGACGGCGGCGAGAAGGATTTTCATGGATGCACTCCTGTCTGGATCATCAATACGCGCCGCTTGATAATTTGGATTGCGCGCCAGGAGTACCAACTTTGCTCCATCGCACCTTCACATATGATAACCCTGATCCAGCGGGCCCCTCGCGCGTATAGTATCTGGAGGGCAGCCAGGAGAGTTCAGATGTTCCGTTCCCTTGTTCTCGCCGCCGCGCTTGTGTGCGTCGCCGTACCGACCATCGCCCAGCCCTATCGTGAGCAAGACAGGCGCGAAGCGCCATGCCTGCGCCAGCGCAACATCTATGACTATCAGGTGGTGCCGGGGAATCGCTCGCTGGTCGTTACCGATCTTTCCCGCCAGCGCTTCCGGCTCAATTTCATGGGGCGCTGCTACAACCTGCAGCATCAGTTCGGCTTGGCCTTCAAGAGCCGCGGCGTCGGCACCCTGTCCTGCATCGAACGGGGCGATGAAGTCTTGATGAACGATCCTGTCGGCCCTAACCAGTGCATCATCCAGAGCGTGCAATTGCAGACCCGCGACCTGGATCGTGCGGACATGGAAGCCATGCATGACCGGCAGGACCGCCAGGACCGCAGGGACGAACGTCGTAGAAACGACTGATCCAGCGCCTTGGACGGCACCACCCGGGCCCTTGGGTGCTGTCCTAACTGTAAACAAAACCCGCTTGACTGTCCTAAGTCGCTAGACCAGGTGTCCTAAGTGCTTATTGGGGTCTCTCCAACAAAGGAGAACCCCATGTCTTTCAAGAACTATCGGAAGGGTACCAGGAGAGTCCTAGATCAGGCGCTGGAGAACAGCCGCCACATCTACGCCAACTACAAGATCCCGCTGTCCAAGCACCCCTGTAACCCCTGGTGGGCGCGCCAGCGGCACCCAGGCTGGGCGGCATATCATGCCAATAAGGACAAAGATCAGAGCTAAAACGGCCCCGGCGGTTTCGGTAACCCCAGAAGCGGACATTCGCCCCGGTCGACCCGAACGTCCGCTTTGCGCCATGTGTGGACGGCTCCCCTTTGGCAAGGGCTTTCTTGATGTTCTGTCCTTCGGTCGGTGCGGCCATGTGCGCTAAGACGGGTCCCGATCAATAACACGCGCTCGAAGCGTGTGCGGCCTGTTTGTGCGGCACACAGAGGCC
>JACCXK010000214.1 GCA_013697055.1 Alphaproteobacteria bacterium | reverse complement strand
ATGGCGGGGCGATCACGATTTCGCCGGGCAAGGCGTTGCGTTTTTCGTCGGTGGCCGGTGCCAAGGAGCCCAGCTCCACGCCGTTGGCCTGATACAGCGCGTTCATGCTGCCCATCGCGCCGTGCATATAGAGTGTCTTGCTGTACCCCGCTTCCCGCAGCAGGCAGATGATGCGCTGCGCCTTGCCCAGCGCGTAGGCGCCGACCAGGTGGGTGCGCTCGGGAAACAGCGCCACCGACTTCAGCAGCTTGGCCACTTCATCGGCCGCATCGGGAAAGCGGAACACCGGCAGGCCGAAGGTGGCCTCGCTGACGAACAGGTTGCAGGCTACCGGTTCGAACAAGGGACAGGTGGGATCGCGGCGGCGCTTATAGTCGCCGCTGATCACCGCGGTGATGCCCTTCCAGCGCAGCACCGCCTGCGCCGATCCCAGCACATGGCCGGCCGGCACCAGGGTGACGTCCACCTCGTTGCGGGTGACGCGCTGGCCATATGGGGCGGCTTCGGTCGCGGCGGCAAAATCGGCGCCGTAGCGCGCCGCCATGATCGCCAGGGTCTGGGGCGTCGCCAACACGGCGCCATGGCCGGAGCGGGCATGGTCGGAATGGCCATGGGTGATGACCGCCCGGGCCACCGGCCGCACCGGATCGATATGGAAATCGCCCGGCGGGCAATAGAGCCCTTCCGGTGTGTTGCGCAGCAGTTGGCGAAACCCAGCCATCAAAGGGGAACGTGCCAGCCGGGCAGCGGTTCGCCCAGCTGATTCATAGCATAAAGCATTGAAATGATACGATATCGTATCGAGTGCCACACATGATGAGATTGAATTTGCAAGTCACTTGCAAATAGGGACGCGCTATGTTTGATAACGTCTCGCAAGTGAGGGAACTGCATGCCGGGGAAATCCGTCAACCGGCCGATTTCTGCCACCCAGCCCAAGCGGATCGCGGTCAGCGATCTGATGGCCGGCGGGCGCGAAGCGGTCCTGCTGCATGGCGGGGATGAATATCGTCTGCGCCTCACGAGCAACGGCAAGCTGATCCTCACCAAGTGAGGCCGCCTGCTGTACCCGCGTACCAAGCCAGCCCCTCCGCATTCCGCGGTCCCACAGGAAGCCAGCCAGGTCAAAGAAACCAATGCTGATCTTGAAGGGGGCTGTTTCATGTTCATACTATCCTCGCGCAAAACACGCGCGCTGTCTGGCGCATCCCTCAGCGTGCTGGGAGCCCTGATGCTGGCCGGGCCTGCCGCCGCGCAAACCACTGCTCCGGTGCAGCTCGGCCCGGTCTCGGTCAATGACAATGCTGACAAGAACAACAACAACCATGCGCCGGCGATGTCCAACTTCCCCAGCTCCAGCATTCAGGACACGCCCCAGGCGGTGAACGTCATCGATTCGGCCACCATGAAGCAGCAGGCGGTCACCACCCTGGGTGATGCGCTGCGCAACGTGCCGGGCATCACCATCGCCATCGGTGAAGGCGGCACCCTGGCCGGCGATCAGTTCCGCATCCGCGGCTTCGACGCCAAGGACGACATCTATCTCGACGGCCTGCGCGATTTCGGCGCCTATACCCGCGACAGCTTCAACTATGAAGAAGTGCAGGTGCTGAAAGGCCCGTCCGGCCTGATGTTCGGCCGCGGCACCACCGGCGGCGCCATCAACACCATCTCCAAGACGCCGTTCCTGCGCGACCGGTATAACGTCGCGGTCGAAGGCGGCAATGGCGGCCATGTCCGCGGCACCGCCGACCTGAACTATGCCCTGTCCGACACCGCTGCGGTGCGCCTCAACCTGATGGTCACCGACACCGGCGTGGTGGACCGCGATTTCACCCACAGCACCCGCTGGGGCATCGCGCCCACCATCACCCTGGGCCTGGGCACCGATACCCAGTGGTCGCTGGGCTATATGCACCAGCATACCTCAGCCCATCCCGATTACGGCCTGACGGTGGCGCAGCGTCCCGCCAATACCGGCAACACCGCCAATATCGCCGAACCGGTCAGTGAGTATGGCGTGCCGCGCAACACCAACACCCAGTTCTTCAGCGACATTGACCGCAACGATGCCGACATCGGCACCATGAAGTGGGCCCACCAGGCGGCGCCATGGCTGACCCTGACCAACGACACCCGCGCCGCAGCCTATTCGCGCTATTTCCAGTACACCACGGTGGACACTTGCGAATTCGCCATGGTGCCCAATACCGGCACCTCCACCAACTATTGCTCGGCGGTGGTGTTTGGCCAGGTGACGCCGACCTCGGCGGCCGGCACGGCCGATCCCCGGACGGCGCTGGGCCAGATCGGCGGCAGCGGCCCCTATCAGCAGAACAGCTGGGGCGCGCAGGATGTCTTCACCGCCAAGGCCGATTTCAATGTCGGCGGCTTCCGCAACATCGCCATCGCCGGGATCGATGCGTCCTACCAGAATGCCGACCGCACGATTTTCGCCTACTCGCTCCCGACCACGGCGCAGTTCACCTACACGCTGGGCAATCACACCCCGGCCCGCCGCAATATCGGCATCTCGCTCTACAATCCCACGCATATCTCGCCGCCCGGCTACAACGTGGTCTTCCCGACTGCGGCCCTGGTCGCCACTGGTCTCAACAGCGACACCGCGACCAGCGTGGCGACGTCCAGCGGCCATTCCACGGACCTCGCCTTCTTCGCCACCGACCGCCTCTATGTCACCCCGGAAATCTCGGTGATCGGCGGCGTGCGGGTGGACCGCTACACCCCCACCTTTGCCTCCACCGTGGTGGGCACGGTGGCGACCGGGCAGCAGACCACCATCGCCCGTTCGCCGCAGACCCTGGTCAATCCGCGCGCCGCGCTGGTGTATGAGCCGAGCGAAGACCAGACCTATTACTTCTCTTATGGCAAGTCGTCGGTGCCGCAGGGCACCTCGATCGTGGGTTCGCCCACCCCGATCACCACCGCCAACCAGGCGCTGGATCCGGAGCTGAGCGAGACCCTGGAAATCGGCGCCAAGAAAAGCTTCTTCGACGGCGCGCTCGGCCTGTCGGGTTCGGTGTTCAAGGTGCTCAAGGCCAATTCGGTGATCACCGATCCAGTCAGCGGTATTTCCACCGCCCAGTCGGGCGAAAAAGATCGGGTGCAGGGGCTTGAGTTCTCCGCCACCGGCCAGATCACCGAGCAGTGGAATATCATCGGTGCCTATACCTTTCTGGATTCCAAGGTGACCAGTGACAATTTCTGCAACACCACAACCCTGGTTTGCGCGCCGAACCCCTACACCATCGGCACCCAGGTGATCTTTGTCCCGAAAAACGCTTTCTCGCTGTGGTCGTCCTACAAGCTGGATGCGTTCGTGCCGGGCCTGGGGATCGGTGGTGGCGCCGTCTATCAGTCCAAGCTGTTTGCCCGTAATACCACCGCCGGCACCGCGCCGGTGGCAACTAGCCTTAGCCGCGTTGCCGTCATTCCGCGCACCCTGGAATTCGATGCCGTGGCGACGTACGATATCCAGCAGTTCCACTTCCAGTTCAACGTCAACAATATCTCCAACGAACTGAACTACACCCAATCGTTCGGCAATCGCGGCACACCATCGGCGGGCCGCACCTACATCATCTCGGCGGGAGTCAACCTCTAGGCATGCTGGTCCAGATACCTCGTCTGTTGTCCACCGAGCAGGTCGCGCATATGCGTGGGCAGCTGGCGGGTATGGACTGGGTGGACGGCAGGGCCACCGCGGGCGCGCAATCGGCCGGCATCAAGCACAATCTGCAGGTGCCCGAAGATACGCCCGCCGCCCGCGTCCTGGGTGACATGATCCTTAGCGCGTTGGGCCAGAATGAACGCTTCATGTCGGCGGCGCTGGCACTGCGCGTCTATCCGCCCATGTTCAACCGTTACGATCCCGGGATGAATTTCGGCGCCCATATCGACAATTCCATCCGCTTCGTGAAGCCGTCGCTGGGCACGGGCGCGCCGATTCGGATACGCACCGACATGTCGGCGACGCTCTTTCTCACCGATCCCGCCGACTATGACGGCGGCGAGCTGGTGGTCGAGGACACGTTCGGCAATCATTCGGTAAAGCTGGCGGCCGGCGATTTGGTGCTTTATTCCGCCACCAGCCGTCATCACGTCACGCCGGTGACGCGGGGCAGCCGCTGGTCATCCTTCTTCTGGATCCAGAGCATGGTGCGCGATGAATCCGCTCGCACCATGCTGTTCGAGCTGGACACGTCCATCCAGGCCCTGCGCAAGCAGATCGGCGACACCCACGAAGTCGTCAGGCTGACCGGGCTTTATCACAACCTTGTTCGCCGCTGGGCGGATGTATGAGGACGTCATGACGTTTGCGAAATTCCGCCACACGCTTTTCACCGTCCATATGTGGGTCGGGCTCATCCTGGGCGTGTTGCTGGCGGTCCTGGGCCTGTCGGGCAGCTTGCTGGTCTATGACCAGCAGATCGCGGACTTTCTCTCTCCGCCGCCAATGGCAGCGACCGCCGGCATGCCGTTGCCCCTGAGCATGCTCTCGGATATCGCGCGCCGGGCTGCTGCCGAAAACGGCATCGAAGGCGGGCAGATGCAGATCCTGCCGCCGGAAAAGCCGCGCGGTGCGGTGGTGGTGCGCTTTGGCGGCATCTCGCCGATGGGCGCCGGCGCGGGCGCAACCCGCGAAGGAGGTCGCCGTGAAAACGATGGCGAGCGCCGCCGCGAAGGCGCGGCTGCTGGCGGCCGTGGACTCCAGATATTCCTCGATCCGGTTTCGGGCGAGGTTCTGGGCACGCGTAAGGCCGTGCTGCCGCCCTTCCTGACTTTCGCCCATCAGTTGCACGGCAATTTCCTGATGAGCCGCGAAACCGGACGCCCCATTGTCGGCTGGCTGGGTGTGGCGATGTGTGTCCTGGGCCTGACCGGTCTGGTGTTGTGGTGGCCCAGGCGCGGGCAATGGAAATACGCCTTCAAGGTGCGGTCCACCGCCACGGGCTTGCGCTTCCACCGCGAACTGCATGCCGCCACCGGCATCTGGATCTTCTTCGTCTTCATGGCCGTCAGCTTCTCGGGCGTGGTGATCGCCTGGCCCCAGACCATGGGAATGAACCCGCCGGGCTTCAATCCGCGCGTCATGCCCACGGTCGAAGTGCAGAACGGCAAGCGCCTGGGGGCCACCGAGGCGGTGATCGCCGCCCAGACCGCCGTGCCCGACCTGGTGGCACGCACCATCACCTATCCCGCACGGCCCGACCAGCCGGTCAGCGTCAACTATCTCAGCCATGGCGCGATCAATGCCAGTGTGCTGCTCGATCCCTATACCGGCAAGGTGCTGATGGTGCGCGACAACGCCGAACGCTTCCTGGCCTGGATGCGCCCGGTACATGACGGTGGCAATCTGGGGCCGCTCTGGCGCTTCCTGGTGTTCCTGTCGGGTCTGGTGCCGCTGTTGTTCGTGGTCACCGGCATCATCATGTGGGCCAAGAAGCGCAAGCGCCGCATTCCCATGACCACCATGACCGACGAATTGGCGTTGGCGGACGACGAGGACGAGGAATGACGATTCCTTTTCCGCTCGACGCGTTCGACCATGCCTATCCGGTACAGCCCAGGCCGCGCCGTGGGCTGGACCGCGCCAAGCTGGTCAGTATCGGCATCACCATCGCCATCCATGTGCTGATCGCGGTGGCGGCGCTGACGGTGGCGCATGTATCCAAAACCAAGGTGATGCAGGAACTGTCTGTGCAAATCGCGCCCCAGAAGACCCTCGCCGCCAAGGAAATCGCTGCTCCGCTCCCCAAGCTGGTTGAGCCCACACTGATCACGGTGCCGCCGCCGGAGGTTGTGATCAGCACCCCGCCGCCGCCCATTACGGTGCAGCAATCCATCGCGCCGGCGCCACCGCCGCCGCCCGCCGCCGCGCCGGGTGGCACCAGCGAGGGACGCGACAGCTTCCTGGGACGGCTGCTCGCCCAGCTCAACCGGTTCAAGCAATATCCGCGCAACGCCCGCAACGCGGGTATCGAAGGCGTGGTGATGCTGCACTTCGTGATGAACGCCCAGGGCAAGGTCATCAGCTATGAGATCGCCAAGAGCAGCGGACGCCCCGTTCTGGACTCAGAGGCGCTGGCCTTGATCCAGCGGGCCCAGCCCCTGCCGGCGCTGCCGGCGGACTATCCCACCCGCACCCTGGACGCCATTGTTCCGATCGAATTTGCGTTGAGCCATTAGGACCCGGCGGCAGCGCCGCGCAGGGTCGAAAAGCCCTGTTTTTTCCGGTTTTTACCCCCTCGACCCTTGCGGTGGGGCTGTGATTAGATGCCCCGCCTGGGCGCGCCATGCCGCGCCCGAAACGACACGGGGATCCCATGGAAAAGAAATCACGACGCGGCCTGCTGACCAAGGGCGCGACCGCCGCTGCTGCGGCCGCCGCCGGCGCCACCGTGCTGGCCAAGACCGCCGAAGCGCAACCCAAGATGGAAAAGCGATCGCCCTATCCGCCGCGCGATACTGCCGCCGGCAAGCCGATGTTCAGCCGCGGCGTCGCTTACGGCAACATGCTGTTCATCTCCGGCATCGGCTATCACAAGGAAGGCGATATCAAGGTCCACACCAAGGGTGTGCTGGACGAACTGTCCCAGGCCCTGGTCGATGCGGGCTCCTCTTTGCAGAAGTGCCTGAAGGTCAGCGTCTTCCTCGCCGACCTGAAGGACTATGCGGCGATGAACGAAGTTTATAAGAGCTATGACTGGGGCATGGTCCCGCCGGTGCGCACCACCACGGCCGCGGCCGGCGTTCCGGGCAATTCACTCGTGGAAATCGACGTCATCGCCTACATCTAGGCGCACATATATAAGGGGTTTGACTATGGGATTGTTCGGCAAGTGGTCGCGGCGCGATCTGTTGAAGAGTTCGGGCGCGGTGGGGGCGATCGCCGCGGCGCCGGCTGCCGCCATGGCGGCAGCCCCGGCCAAGGATATGGTGGTCCATACCGGCACGATGGAGAAAAACCTCTTCACCGAAGTCGGCGTGCGTCCCATCCTGAACGCCCGCGGCACCTACACCATCATCAGCGGCTCGCGCTCGCTGCCCCAGGTCAAGCAGGCCATGTTCGAAGCCTCGCATTATTACGTCCAGATGGACGAGATGATGGAAGGCGTGGGCAAGGAACTGGCCCGGCTGAACGGCTGCGAATCGGCCATGGTCACCAATGGCTGCGAGTCGGCCATCATCCTGGCCACCATCGCCTCCATCGCCGGCTCCAATATCGAGAAATGCCAGGCCTTGCCTTACACCAAGGCCAAGGACCAGGTCATTATCCCGAAGCATTCGCGCAATCCCTATGACGTGGGCGTGCGCGTGGTGGGCGCCGAGGTGATCGAGGTCGAAACGCCGGACCAGCTCAGGGCGAAGCTCTCATCCCGCACCGCGATGGTCTACATCATGTCCGATCCGAGCGAGGCCAAGAGCGCCCTGCCGATCCAGACGGTGATCAATATCGCCAAGGAAAAGAATATTCCGGTGTTCGTGGATGCGGCGGCGGAAGAGCCAATGAGCCCGAACGTCTATATGCAGCAGGGCGCCAGCTTTGTCGGCTATTCCGGCGGCAAGTGCCTGCGCGCGCCGCAATCCTCCGGCATGCTGCTGGGCAAGGCGGACCTGATCAAGGCGGCCTGGTTCCAGGCCTCGCCGCACCACAATTATGCCCGCGCCCTCAAATGCTCCAAGGAAGAGACCATGGGCCTCCTGGCTGCGGTGCGCCAATGGTACAAGCGCGACCATGACGGCGAGCAGCGCATGTGGCGCGGCTGGATGCAGGGCGTCGAAGCGCGGCTGAAGCCGATCAAGGGCCTGAGCTTCGAGTATTTGGAGCCCCAAGGCCTGTCCAACCGCGCGACCCGCCTGCGCATCAAGTGGGATGCGACCGAAGTGGGCATCACCGGCAACGAGCTGGAAAAGCGCCTGAATGACGGCTCGCCCCGCATCATGGTCGAACCCACCTCCGGTCACCGTCCTGACATGATGGCCTCGAGCGTCACCTTGATGCCCTACATGATGGATGCGGGCGACGAGAAGGTGCTGGCCAACGCGCTGTTCAAGATTTTCAGCAATCCGGGCCATTATGAAAATCCCCCGATGCCCACGGGTGCTCCGGCCTCGGTGGGCGGCACTTGGGCGGTCACCATCCAATACACCTGCGGCATGGGCGAACAGCATTTCACCCTGAAACAGGACGGCAACACCGTGACTGGCGACCACAAAGGGGAGATCTACAACGCCACCCTGCATGGCGCGGTCCACGGCGACCAGGTCAGGCTGCAAAGCGCCATGCCGGTGGGCGGCAACGCCATTCGCTGGACCTTTGAAGGGTCAGTGCGCGGCAACTCCATGTCCGGCACTGTGAACATGGGCGAATACGGCCCGGCCACCTTCACGGCGGTACGCGCATAACAAGAAGAAGGGGTTTTCAGGGAATGAAAAAGCTGATGGCTTGCAGCGCCGTGGCGCTGCTGACGGCGGCAGGCGCCAACGCGCAGCCGCCGCTTCCGGCCTATGACCTCTTGCTGCGCGGCGGCCATGTCATAGACGCCAAGAACCACATCGATGCGGTGATGGATGTCGGCATCAAGGACGGCAAGATCGCCAAGGTTGCCAAGGGGCTCAATGCCGCCGACGCCATCAAGGCAATCGATGTGCGCGGCCTCTATGTCACGCCCGGCCTGATCGACCTGCACACCCATAACTATGTCGGCACCGGCGAGAAGAATTCCTATGCCGGGGATCTCAGCGTGCAGCCGGACGGCTTTACCTTCCGCAGCGGCGTCACCACCGTGGTGGATGCCGGCTGTTCGGGTTGGCGCAATTTCGAGGATTTCAAGGACAAGATTGTCGACCGGGCCAAGACCCGGATCCTGGTCATGCTCAATATCGTGGGCAAGGGCATGCGCTCGGGCAATATCCAGCAGGATTTGACCGACATGGACGGCGAAGAGACCGCCAAGACGGCGCTTCGCTATCCGGGTGTGATCGTCGGCATCAAGACCGCCCATTTCAACGGCCCGGAATGGAAGCCGGTGGAGCAGGCGGTGATCGCCGGCACCAGGGCCAATATCCCGGTGATGGTGGATTTCGGCGCTGATCGGCCGACCCGTCCGCTCTATGATCTTCTGACCCAGAAGCTGCGGCCCGGCGACATCTATACCCATATGTATTCGGGCCTGCGCCATGAACAGGACCCGGTCACCAAGGGCCCGCAAAAGGGCATGATAGAAGGCCGCGCCCGCGGCATCTATTTCGATGCCGGCACCGGCGGCGGCAGTTTCAAGTGGTCGCTGGCCGTGCCGTTCATCCAGCAGGGTTTCAAGCCGGATTCGCTGTCCACCGATTTGCATGTCGACAGCATGAACAGCGCCACCAAGGATTTGCTGAACGTGGCCAGCAAGTTCATGGCGATGGGTCTGTCGCTCTCCGAAGTGGTGGCCGAGATGACGGCGCATCCGGCGCATGAAATCCGCCGCGACGATCTGGGCAACCTGTCGGTGGGATCTGTGGCTGATGTCGCCGTGCTGCGGCTGGAAAAGGGCAAGTTCGGCTTCACCGACATGGTCAACACCCGCCTTGACGGCAAGCAGAAGCTGGTGGACGAACTGACCATCAAGGACGGCAAGATCGTCTATGACCTGAACGGCATGGAAGCTTTGCCCTGGACCGCTCCGGAGGGTGACATCTCCAACGACAAGCGCTGGACAAGCTGGCCGCGCCCCAAGCCCCGTCCGGACGACGGCGTGAAACTCCACTAGGAGTCTGCATGTTTTCCAAACGCGATCTATTCAAGGGCGCCGCGGCCGGCCTGGCATCGACGATGCCTCAATTGGCGCAAGGCGCGAGTTTTGGCGAGATCGCGCCGGGCCCTTTCAAGCCGGACTGGGATTCGCTGACGGCGGGTTACAAGGCGCCGGACTGGTTCCGTGACGCCAAGTTCGGCATCTGGGCGCATTGGAGCGCGCAATGCGTGCCCGAGGCGGGCGACTGGTATGCGCGCCAGATGTATATCCAGGGCCACAAGCAATATGACCATCATCTGAAGACTTACGGCCATCCGGCCGACAATGGCTTCATGGAAATGGACAATCGCTGGAAAGCCGAGAACTGGAATCCCGGCGAACTGCTGGATCTCTACAAGAAGGCGGGTGCGCGCTATTTCATGTCGCTGGCCAACCATCACGACAATTTCGACAATTACAATTCGCGTTTCCACGACTGGAACAGCACCCGTGTCGGTCCCAAGCGCGACATCATCGGCACCTGGGCGAAGGAAGCCCGGGCGCGCGGCCTCAAGTTCGGTGTGTCGAACCATTCGGCGCATAGTTGGCACTGGTTCCAGACCGCTTACGGCTACGATCCGGAAGGCGCGCGCGCCGGCCAGCGCTATGACGCCTTCAAGCTCACCAAATATGACGGCAAGGGCAAATGGTGGGAGGGGCTGGACCCGCAGGAGCTCTATGCCGGCGCGGTGATGCCCATGCCTGACGGAATCACATCCATCAAGGACGCCGACGCCTTTCACGAAGCCCATGACCGGGCGTGGAATGAGACGCCGCCGCTGGCCAATCCCGCCTTCATCCGGCAATGGTATCTGCGCTGCAAGGACCTGATCGATTCCTATCGTCCCGACATGGTCTATTTCGACAATTTCGACCTTCCGCTGGGGCAGGCGGGTTTGGATATCACGGCGCATTACTACAACAGCTCGATCGCCTGGCACGGTTCGCTGCAGGCGGTGGTCAATTGCAAGGCGCTGCCGGAAAATCGCCGCGCGGCGGTGGTGGAAGATGTCGAGCGCGGCTTCCGCGCCGATATCGTGCCGCATCCCTGGCAGACCGACACCTGTCTCGGGGACTGGCACTACAATCGCGCCCGCTACACCGAAAAATCCTATATGAGCGCTGCGGCGGTGATTTACCGACTGTGCGACGTGGTGGCCAAGAATGGCTGCCTGCTGCTGTCGGTGCCGGTGCGCGGCGACGGCACTATCGACAGCGAGGAACGGGGCATCGTCGAGCAGATCGCAACCTGGACGAGCCGGTATGGCGAGGCGATCTTCGTCTCCCGCCCGTGGAAGAAGTCCGGCGAAGGCCCGACCCAGATTGCCTCCGGCCAGTTCGGCGAAGGCAAGATGAAGCCGTTCGAAGCCGCTGATATCCGCTTCACCACCAAGGGGCCTGTGCTCTACGCCATGACCCTGGGCAGGCCTTCGGGCACGGTGACCGTGGCCTCGCTGGCCAATAGCGGATCGGTGAAGCGGGTCGAGGTGGTGGGCAGCACGGCGCCGCTGGCCTTTACCCAGGACGGCGCCGGCCTGCATGTCACCGTGCCGCCGGGCGCATCGCATGATTTCGGCATTGCGCTGAAAATCTCCGGCGACGGGCTGGTTTAGCTTTCCAGCCTGTTTTTCCGGCGATACGCTGGGTCAAAGATCATAAGTGGTGGGAGTTCCGTCGTGGCTTTTCCGAAGATCAAGCATGTCCGCGCCTTCGTGGTGCGCGGCGGCGGCGCCGATTATCACGACCAGGGCGGCGGCCACTGGATCGACGACCATATCGCAACGCCGATGTCGCGCTATCCCGAATACCGCGAGAGCCGGCAGAGTTTCGGCATCAACGTGCTGGGCACATTGGTGGTGGAGATCGAGGCGGAGAACGGCGTCACCGGCTTTGCCGTGACCACGGGCGGCGAGCCCGCCTGCTACATCGTGGAAAAACACCTGGCGCGCTTTTTGGAAGGGCGCGATCCGGCCCAGACCGAGAAGATCTGGGACCAGATGTATTTCTCCACCCAGTATTACGGACGCAAGGGCCTGGTGATCAATGCCATCTCGGGTGTGGACCTGGCGCTGTGGGATTTGCTGGGCAAGCTGCGCGACGAACCGGTGCATCAATTGCTGGGCGGGGCGGTGCGCGACGAGCTGGTGTTCTATGCCACTGGCGCGCGTCCTGACCTGGCCAAGGAAATGGGCTTCATCGGCGGCAAGATGCCGTTGCATCACGGCCCGGCCGAGGGCGAAGAGGGCATGAAGAAGGCCTTGGCCGAGATCGCCACCATGCGCGAGCGGGTGGGGCCGGATTTCTGGCTGATGCTGGATTGCTGGATGGCGCTGGACTTGAACTACGCTACCAGGCTGGCGACCCGCGCCTGGGAGCAATCGGGCCTGAAATGGATCGAGGAGGCACTGAGCCCCGACGATTACTGGGGCTATCGCGACCTTAAAAAATCGGTGCCGCCAGGCATGCTGGTGACCACCGGCGAGCATGACGCCACCCGCTGGGGCTTCCGCATGCTCTTGGAAATGGATTGCTGCGACATCATCCAGCCTGATGTCGGCTGGTGCGGCGGCGTTACGGAACTGATCAAGATCGCCAACCTGGCGGAAAGCCATGGCAAGCTGATGGTGCCGCATGGCTCATCGGTCTACAGCTACCACTTCGTCATCACCCGCCATAACAGCCCCTTCTCAGAATTTCTGATGATGGCGCCCAAGGCGGACAAGGTGGTGCCGATGTTCGCGCCGCAGCTGCTGGGCGAGCCGGTGCCGCGGAACGGCCGCATCAAGCTGTCGGAATTGGACAAGCCCGGCTTCGGGGTGGAGTTGAACCGCGAGCTCAAGCTGCACAGGCCGTACCCCCGCTGATGCTGGACGGCGATTACGATTACATCGTGGTGGGGGCGGGGTCCGCCGGCTGCGTCGTCGCCAACCGCCTGTCCGCCGATCCGAAAACGCGCGTGCTTCTGCTGGAAGCTGGCGGGCAGGATGACTGGATCTGGTTTCACATTCCGGTCGGCTATCTCTATTTGATCGGCAATCCGCGCAGTGACTGGATGTTCGAGACCGAGGCCGATCCGGGCCTCAACGGCCGCAAGCTCAATTATCCGCGCGGCAAGGCGCTGGGCGGCTCGTCCTCGATCAATGCCATGCTGGCGATGCGCGGCCAAGCGGGGGACTATGACCATTGGCGCCAGCTGGGCCTGACAAGCTGGGGCTGGGACGATGTCAGGCCGGTATTCCGCAACCTGGACCGGCATTTCCTGGGCGACAGCGAGCACCATCGCGCCGATGGCGAGCTGGCAGTGGACCAGCCGCGGGTGCGCTGGGAAATCCTGGATCGCATCATCGACGCCGCCGAAGAGAGCGGCATCCCCCGCTGTGCCGATCCCAACACCGGCGACAATGAAGGCAGCTGTTATTTCCACGTCAACCAGAAGCGCGGCCGGCGCTGGTCGGCGGCGCGCGGTTTTCTTCACCCGGTGCGAACCCGCGCCAACCTGCGGCTGGAAAGTGATGTCGCGGTCGACAAGGTGCTGTTTGACGGCAGCTGCGCCACGGGCGTGCGCTTCAAGCGCGGCAATGAATGGGTGGAAGCGCGCGCCAAGGGCGAAGTCATCCTGTGTGCCGGCGCCATCGGGTCGGTGCAAATCCTGCAACGGTCCGGGGTGGGACCGTCGCAGTGGCTGGGCGAGTTGGGCGTGCCGGTCGTGCATGGAGCGGAAGGCGTGGGCCGCAACCTGCAAGATCATCTGCAATTGCGCGCCATGTACAAGGTCCAGGGCGTGAAGACCCTGAACGAGATCTATTATTCGCCGCTGGGCCGCCCGCTGATGGGGCTGCAATATGCGTTGCTGCGGCGCGGGCCCATGACCATGGCAGCGTCGCAGCTCTGCATCGTCACCAAGTCTGATCCGTCACAGGAACGCGCCAACATCCAGTTCCACGTCCAGCCCCTGTCGCTGGATCGCTTCGGCACCCCGCTGCACCGCTTTCCCGCTGTCACCGTCAGCCCGTGCAACCTGCGTCCCACGTCACGCGGCACGGTGCGGTTGACCTCTACCGATTTGGCGGCGAAACCCAGTATCGCGCCCAATTACCTGTCCACCGACGAAGATCGCCGCATCGCGGCCCAGGCGCTGCGCCTGACCCGTACGCTGATGCGGCAACCCGCCTTGGCAAAGTATCATCCGGAAGAATTTCGTCCCGGTCCCGCCGTGTCGGACTCGGACGCCGATCTGGTTCATGCCGCAGGCGACATCGGCACCACCATCTTCCATCCCGTCGGTACCGCGAAAATGGGCCTGGCCAGCGATCCGCTGGCCGTGGTGGATGAACGCTTGCGCGTGCGGGGCTTGCAAAATCTGCGAGTGATAGATGCTTCGGTAATGCCGACCATTACCTCGGGCAATACCAACACCCCCACCATCATGATCGCCGCGAAGGGTGCAGCGATGGTTTTGGAAGACAGCAAACAAAGGTAGCCGCTTAAAGCTTACGCCTCTCCAATTTCACCATGGCCGGCCTCCGGCGCATAGCGACAGCGTATGCGCGCCATCCAGGGTTACAGGCACGGCGCTTGTCGCCCTGGATGGGCGGGTCAAGTCCGCCCATGGAGAGAGATTTAAGCGCTATGTCACCGGGGCCGGATTGAACAAGGTCAGGTCGTTGTGCAGGCCCCAGCGGTCGGCCCAGACCTGCTTTCGGCCGCTGGCCACGTCCAGCATTAGCTGGAACAGCTCCCAGCCCACCTGTTCAATCGTCTTTTCGCCGGTGGCAATGGGACCGGCATCGAGATCGATCAGGTCGTTCCAGCGCTTGGCCAGCTCGCTGCGGGTGGACACCTTGATCACCGGCACGGCGGCCAGGCCGTAAGGCGTGCCACGCCCGGTGGTGAAGACATGCAGGTTCATGCCCGAGGCCATCTGCAAGGTGCCACAGACAAAATCGCTGGCCGGGGTGGCGGCAAACACCAGACCGCGGCTGCGCACCTTTTCGCCCGGCGCCAGCACGGCATTGATGGCGCTGGTGCCGGACTTGGCGACCGAGCCCAGCGACTTCTCGATGATGTTGGACAGTCCGCCCTTCTTGTTGCCCGGCGTGGTGTTGGCGCCGCGGTCCACTTCGCCCTTGGCCAGGTAATCGTCATACCAGCGCATCTCGCGCACCAGGGCGTCGGCGACTTCCCTGGTGGCGGCGCGCGGGGTCAACAGATGGATGGCGTCGCGCACTTCGGTGACTTCCGAGAACATCACCGTGGCGCCGGCCCGCACCAAGAGGTCGGCGCAATAGCCCAGCGCCGGATTGGCGGTCAGGCCGGAAAAGGCATCGCTGCCGCCGCACTGCATGCCGACGATCAGTTCGGCGGCCGGCACGGTCTCGCGCCGGCGCTTGTCCAGTATTTTCAGTCGTTCCTCGACGCGGCTCATGATGCCGTCGATCATGGCGCCGAAGCCAACATAGGCTTCGTCCTGCAGCCGCAAGGTTCCGGTTTCCTGGCCCTTTGGCAGAAGGCGTTCGGGCGCCAGCTTCTCGCAGCCCAGTCCCACCACCAGCACTTCGCCACCGAAGTTGGGATTGCCCGCCAGATTCTGCAGGGTACGGATCGGCACCACCGCGGCAGGCGCATTGATCGCCACGCCGCAGCCATAGGCATGGGTCAGCACCACCACGTCATTCACATTGGGGTACTTGGGCAGCAGCTCGGCCTTGATGCGCTTGAGGGCGAACTCCATGGTGCCGGAAACGCACTGCACGCTGGTAGACACCGCCAGGATATTCTTGGTCCCTACTGTGCCGTCGGTGTTGCGATAGCCTTCGAATGTATAACAGGTCAGCGGCTCGGGCTTGGGCGGCGGGCGGGTCGCCATCTCCAGCTGGTCCAGCGGCGGCGCGGCGCCCATCACAACATTGTCTTCATTGACCCAATCGCCGCGCTTGATGTCACCCTTGGCGGTGCCGATCACTTCGCTGTAGCGGATGATGTTGCCGCCATCGGCAATGTCGGCCAGCGCCACCTTGTGGCCCTGGGGCACGAAATGGTTCAGCGCCAGCCCGTCAGGAAATTGGCTGCCGGCGGGCAGGCCCAGCCCATTGACGATGATGGCGACATTGTCGCGTGGGCTCACCTGGATGCGGCGCGGCTCTTCATGCGGCGGCTTGGCTTGGACATTCATGGGATAAGTATAGCGATCCTTACCGCACCAGGCAGGGCTTTTTGGGGTCGAATTTCCAGCCGGGAATCAGGAATTGCATGGCGGCGGCATCGTCGCGAGCGCCATCGTCCAGGGTTTTGTAGACGGCATGGGCCTTTTCCACCTCGGCCATGTCGAGTTCCACACCCAGCCCGCCACGCTTGGGCACTTGAACCAACCCGCCCCTGATCTGGAATGGCTCCCTGGTCAGGCGCTGGCCGTCCTGCCAGATCCAGTGGGTATCGATGGCGGTGATGTTGCCCGGCGCCGCCGCGGCAACATGGGTGAACATGGCCAGCGAGATGTCGAAATGATTGTTGGAGTGGCTGCCCCAGCGCAGGCCGCGGTCGGCGCACATCTGGGCGACGCGCACGCTGCCCGCCATGGTCCAGAAATGCGGATCGGCCAGGGGAATGTCCACCGAGCCCAGGTCCATGGCATGCACCATCTGGCGGAAGTCGGTGGCGATCATGTTGGTGGCGGTGGGAAGGCCGGTGGCGCGGCGAAACTCCGCCATGATCTCGCGCCCCGAATAACCGCCTTCGGCGCCGCACGGGTCTTCGGCGTAAGCGAGAATGTCGCCGCGCCCCTTGCACAGCCCAATGGCTTCCTTCAGCGACCAGGCGCCATTGGGATCGAGCGTGATGCGCGCCTTGGGGAAGCGCTTGGCCAATGCTTCGATGGCCTTCATTTCCTCCGCGCCCGCCAGCACACCGCCCTTGAGCTTGAAATCGTTGAAGCCGTAGCGCGCATAGGCGGCTTCGGCGGTGCGCACGATGGCGTCAGGAGTCAGGGCCTCTTCGTCCCGCACCGTGATCCAGTCATCGCCCCCACTTCCATTAGAAGAGTGATCGTGACGATAGGACAGGCTGGTCTTTTTGCGGTCGCCGATGAAGAAGAGATAGCCCAGCATCTCCACCTGCTCGCGCTGCTGGCCATCGCCCAGCAGGGCGGCCACCGGCACCTCCAGATGCTGGCCCAAAAGATCGAGCAGGGCGCATTCCAGCGCCGCCTGGCAATGGATGGTGACGCGCAGGTCGAAGGTTTGAAGCCCTCGCCCGCCGGCATCACGGTCGGCGAAACGCTGTCCCATTTCGCTCAGCACGTTCTTCCAGGCGCCAAGCCCCTGGCCGACCACCAGGTCGCGGGCGTCTTCCAGAGTCTGGCGGATTTTCTCGCCGCCCGGCACTTCGCCCACGCCGCTATTGCCGGCGCTGTCGGTCAGGATCACCAGGTTGCGGGTGAAGAAGGGACCGTGCGCGCCCGACAGGTTCAGCAGCATGCTGTCCTGTCCCGCGACGGCCACGATCTTCATCTCCGTCACGCGCGGCGCGCCGGTCTTGTCCTTGCTCATGAACGTCCTCAGGCTGTTTTCAGAACCACGCGCTTGAGCTCGCCGGCGATCACGCCATAGCCGATCATGGCGACGATGGAATGGGCGAACAGGAACACCAGCGCCAGATTCCAGTCATTGCCGGTAGCCTTCAAAATATAGCCGATCACGATGGGGGTGAAGATGCCAGCCGCATTGCCGAACAGGTTGAAGACGCTGCCGGCAAGGCCGGTGGCTTCGCGCGGCGCCACATCGCTCATCACCGCCCAGCCCAGCGCAGCCACGCCCTTGCCGAAGAAGGCGATGGACATGAACAGCATGATCATGGCCTGCGTGTCGGTATAGTTGCAGGCCAGGATGGCGCAGGAGATGACAAGTCCGATCAGGATCGGGATCTTGCGCGCCGGCGACAGCCCCATGCCGCGCTTCAGCAGCATGTCAGACAGGACTCCGCCCAGCACGCCGCCGACAAAACCGGCGATGGCGGGACCGGCCGACATCAGGCCCGCCTTGGCCACGCCCATGTGCCGGGCCTCCATCAGGTAGATGGCGAACCAGGTGGAATAGAAATAGGTCAGGGCGGTGATGCAGTATTGCGACAGATAGATGCCGAGCAGCATGCGGTTGGCCAGAAGCTGGCTGACAATGCCCCAGCGGATCGGCTGGGCCGCCGAAGCCGGCTTGTCCAGATTCACCAGCGCGCCGCCTTCCTCGATAAAGGCATATTCGCGCTTGGAGATATGTTTGTGACGTGCCGGCGCATGCACCACCAGGGCAAAGATCACCGCCCCGGCGAATCCGATCACGCCCATCCAGAAGAACACCGATTCCCAGCCATGATACTGCGCCAGCCAGCCCATCAAGGGATTGAAGGCGACCACCGAGAAATATTGCGAAGCATTGAAGATGGCGCTGGCGGTGCCGCGCTCCGATTTGGGAAACCAGTTGGCCACGACGCGGGCATTGGCGGGAAAGCTGGGTGCTTCGGCAAAACCCAGTGCCAGGCGCAGGATGAACAGGCTGATCATCACCGGCACGAAAGAGAGGTAAGACACAAAGGCTTGCAGTCCGGTGAAGATCGCCCACAGGCCGATCGCCCAGAGATAGACCGGGCGGGAGCCGTATTTGTCCAGCAGTGCGCCGCCGGGAATTTGCGCGATGGCATAGGACCAGGCGAAAGCCGAGAACAGATAACCCAGTTGCACCTTGTCCAGATGGAATTCGGCTGCCAGCGGCGTGCCCGCCATCTGCAAGGTGGCGCGGCTGGCATAGGCGATGGACGAGATCATGAACAGGACCGCGATGATCCAGAAGCGGACGTGACTGTTGCGCTCTTCGCCCTGGCCTGTGCTCATGGTCGCTTCCCTGATTTCCCCGCTTTTGCCGGGTTGGCCAAAATAGGCGCCGCAAGCTTGGCCGGTCCAAGCCAAAGGTTCAAGCGATCAATGCCTTAAACGCATGGATCAGCGGGCTATTCCCGCGCTGCAAGTGCGTCCAGCGCTTCGGCATCGGGCTCGGGGCGCAAGAGGTCCAGGAACGCTGCCAGCGCGGGATTGTCATTGTCGCTGCGCCAGGCGGCGAACAGCTCCACAGGCGCGGGCGGATCGGTCTCCACCGGGCGGAATTGCACATCGTCGAAATGCAGCGACATGGCTGCTTCCGGCACCAGCGCCGCACCGATGCCGGCGCGCAGCAACGCCAGCATGGAATGAATCTGCGCCAGGGACTGGATGGTGACGGGCGCCACGCCGTCCGCCTCGAACAGGCCGGCCAGCATGTCGTGAAAATAGCGTGCCCCATCGGCCGCATACATGATCAGCGGCTGGCGGTGGAAATGCTTCAGGGTCAGGGTGGCTTCGGCCAGACGTGGATCGCCGATCGGCAGCGCCGCCACCAGATGTTCTTCCGCCACTTTCAGGGTGGTGAACTCGCTGCGGGCGATGGGCGGCCGCAACAGACCGACATCGATGCGCCCGGTGAGCAGGCTCTCCACCTGTTCGGATGACACCATCTCCTTCAGCGCCACGTCGATGTTGGGGGCGTGGCTGGCCCGCTGCAGCAAGAGGCGCGGCAAGAAGCTGTAGCCGCTGGCGGCGGTGAAGCCGAGGGTGATGGTGCCGGCCTCGCCCGATGCGATGCGGCGGGTGGCCAGCGCCGCGCTTTCGGTCAGGCGCAGGATGCGGCGCGCCTCCAGCAGGAACACGCGCCCCGCCGGAGTCAGCTTCACGGCGCGACTGGTGCGGTCCAAAAGCTTGACCCCCAGCACATGCTCCAACAGCTGGATCTGCCGCGACAAAGGTGGCTGGGTCATGTTCATGCGCGCGGCGGCACGGCCGAAATGCAGTTCCTCGGCCGCGGCGACAAAACAGCGAAGCTGGCGCAGCTCGAACTGGGACCAGAAGGATGGGCCTGTCATGGCCGCACCCTATAGCGGGAAAGGCCCTTGACTGAAACCTTAGACCGGCTTGGCCGCTTCGATCAGTTTTTTCAGCCGCCCGAACTGGTCCGGGTTCAGGTCGGTCAGGGGGCTGCGCACCGGGCCGGCGCCGCGGCCGATGGCGGTCATGCCCGCCTTGACGATGGAAACCGAGTACCCCTTGCTCTCGTTTCGCAGGGCGATATAGGGCAGCACGAATTCCTTCAGCCCCGCCATCACCCTGGCATGGTCCTTGGCGCGCACCGCGTCATAGAAACTCAGCGCCCACTCCGGCATGAAATTGTAGATCGCCGAGGAATAGGTGGTGACGCCCATTTCCAGATAGGGCAGGGCGAAAGTTTCCGCCGTGGGCAGGCCGCCGACATAGGTGAGGCGGTCGCCCATTTTGGAGTAAACGCGCATCATCAGCTCGATGTCGCCGACGCCGTCCTTGAAGCCCACCAGATTGGGATTGCGGTCGCACAGCCTGGCCAGGCTGTCTTCGGTCAAAACCGCATTGTCGCGATTGTAGACGATGACGCCGATGGAAGTGGCTTTGCACACCGCTTCGACATGGGCCATCAGCCCTTCCTGCGACGGCACCATCAGATAGGGCGGCAGCAGCAGCAACCCGTCGGCGCCGGCCTTCTCGGCCGACCTGGCCAGTTCCACCGCGATGGCGGTGCCATAGCCGCAGCCGGCGATCACCGGGGTCTGGCCCTTGGTTTCCTTCACCGCCGCGGTGACGACGGTTTCGACTTCGGATGGGGTGAGAGAAAAGAACTCGCCGGTGCCGCCGGCGGCGAACAGGCCGGTGAGGCGCTTGAAGCGCAGCAGCCAGGCGCAATGCTCGCGATAGGGACCTTCCTGGAACTGGAAATCCTTGCCGAAATGGGTGACGGGGAAGGACAGAAGACCCTTGGCCAGAATCTGCGCCATTTCGGTGGGCGGCATGTTGCTCATGACTTCAAATCCCTTGTGCGGCAATAAACATCGCGGGTTTTAGCGGGTCCGGTCCCTGTCAACCAACCCAAACTGGCTATGAACCGATGCGGTTTTTGGATAGCCGTGCTAGGTGTTGCGTAACGATAAAAAGGAGACCGGATGAACCGCAGGGACATTCTCAAAGCCACGGGGGCCAGCATGATCGCCAGCCAGTTGCCGGCAGCCGCTGCCCCAGAAATGGGTAAAGGTGGTTGGGACAGCGCCAAGCTCGACCAGGCCGCCACCTTGATGGACGGCTGGATCGCCGATGGGCGGGTGCAAGGCGCCTCCATCCTGGTGACGCAAGGGTCGCGCAAATACGCCCGCAATTTCGGCACTGCCAAAGGTCCGGAGCCGGTGTTCCTGCTGGCTTCCATCACCAAGCCGATGACGGCGGCGGCGGTGATGACGTTGGTGGACGAGGGCAAGCTGTCGCTGGATGACAAGGTGGTCAAGTTCTTCCCTGCCTTCACCGGCGAGGGACGCGAAACCATCACGGTGCGCAATCTCCTCACCCATACCGGCGGTCTCCCCGATATGCTGGGCGATGACGAGGGCTTGCGCGAAAAGCACGCAGCCCTGTGGGATTATCGGGAAGGGGCGATCAAGGCGCCGCTGAAATTCCCGCCCGGCACCAAATATTCCTATGCCAGCATGGGCATTCTTCTGTCGGCGGAAATCGCCCAGAAGATCACCGGCAAGCCGATCGCCGACATCACGGATGAGCGCGTCTTCCGCAAGCTGGGCATGCGCCATACCGGTTTCGGCCTGCGCGGCCGGCCCAATGGCGAGACCGTGCCCAGCCAGGCGGCGCCGGCCATGACCGAAGCCGGCAAGAAAAGCTGGAGCGGCTGGAACTGGAACAGCGAGTACTGGCGTAACCTGGGCGCGCCCTGGGGCGGCGCGTTGGGCAGCGCCGCCGACATCGGACGCTTCTATGACGAATTCCTGAACCAGCGCGGCCGCGTCCTGAAGCCGGCCACGGAAAGCCTGATGATCACCAACCAGAGCCCGCCGGGTGTGAAAGCCAGCGGCCTGGGCTTCGACTTGCCGCCCAGCGTCGGCGCGCCGGCCTGCGGTCCCAGGACCTTCGGCCACAACGGTTCGACCGGCACTTATTCCTGGGCCGATCCCGACACCGGCACCATCTGCGTGGTGCTGACCTCGCTGTATGAAGCGGCGGTGCGGCCGCATCCCACCCATCTGGTGGGCGAGCTGGTGGCGCAGGCGGTGGCGAAAGGCTGATTATCGCTTGGCGGATCCAAGCGCCGGGGCCGGTATTGCAATTGCGAAGACCATGGCTGCCGCGTGCACCAGATTTCTCATCGCCATCACGCCGGTAAACCCGCACCGAATAATCGCCCGCGCCCGTGACGGGGCAGGAGAAAAAGGCGATGATCGGACAACGACAAACAGGCAGGGGGCTTGAAAATGAAGAACATCCATCTGGTTTGTGTCAGCCTGTTGGGGCTCGCCTTCACGGCGGCAACCGCATTCTCGCAAACCAATGACGCGGCTTCGTCGGGGCCGGCGGCGAACGGATCACCCGCCTGGTTCCTTCAGGACATGTCGGGCATGATCCAGGCCCGCGCCAAGCCCAAGCCCGATGGCGGCATGGCCGGTTGCGAGAGCGACATCGCAAAATTCTGCGCGCGGCCCTCCGGCTCCGGCGCGCGCTACTGCCTGTTGCAGAATGCCGCCAGGCTGTCCGGGCAATGCAAGGCTTCAGCAGACGCCGCCGAGACGGCCAGCCTGAAGAACACGTTGGGCACACCCTATTGCTTCAAGTCGCCGGTCTGCGATCCGGCGCCCGACCGGGGCGGCAACCGTCTGGGCGTAAAGGCCGTGGAGTGGAAACAGACCATGGGCTACAGCTTCGCCTATCCGTTTGCTTCGCCCGAAGGCGAACGCTACGGCATGGTCGCCGTCGCCACCGATTCCAAGGACAATCTCTGGGGCCTGCAGCGCAATCCCGCCGGTCGGCCGCAGCTGTTCAAATGGGATGCCAATCACAAGCTGCTGCTGACCATCGGCGATGACGTGATCACCCATCATGCCAAGGCGCATGGCATCGCCGTCGATGCCCAGGACAATCTCTGGATCACCGACGCCGCCGGCGCAACCGCCCAGAAGATCAGCCCGGACGGCAAGCTGTTGATGACCCTCGGCACCCGCGGCCACCGCGGCGATTGGGACGAAGCCAAGGGTCAGCGCTATCTGTGGGAGCCGTTGATGGTCGGTTTCAATGCCCAGGGCGACATCTATATCGCCCAGGGCCATGGCCATGAGAGCCCCAACGACACCGATTCCACCGACCCCACCAACAACAGCGGCGCCGCGCGCATCCTGCATCTCGACAAGAACGGCAAGTTCATCAACCAGTGGTTCGGCAACGCCGTCGGCCAGGGCAAGTTCACCATGGCCCATGGCTTTGCCGTCGATCCCAAAACCGGCGATGTCTATATCGGCGACCGCGAGGAATATCGCATTGTCGTCTATACCGGTGACGGCAAATTCTTGCGCACCATGCAGCTGAGAAACCTGATCTGCGCGCTGTATTTCGACAAGCAGAACAATCTCTGGGTCGCTTCCGGCTGGGATGGCCAGCATCTCAAGGTCAACAAGCAGACCGGTCAGGTGCTGGGCGCGATCGGCAATGGCAATGGCACCGGGGTCGGCCAGTTCCTCGAGGCCTCCTATGCGACCTTCGACAGCAAGGGCAACCTTTGGACCGGCGACACCGCGCGCGGACGGATCACGGAAATGCTGGCGCCGGCAAACCGCAAGTAACGAAAAACGCAGCTTTTGAATTGGGAGACAGGACAATGAAAAAGATTTGGGCAACCGCGGCGCTTGTGGCGCTTGGCGTAACCTCGGCGCAAGGACAGACCCCGCAGCCGGCGGACTGGGTCATCCTGACCCTCACCGCCAATGCCAACAAGCCGGCCGATGTCACCTGGGACCGCATCGGCGGCCATGACTGGTGCGGCATCCTCCGCTTCCTGGACCGGCTCAAGGGCTGCACAATCGATTCCGGCAGGGGCGAAGTAGGCTCGGTGCGCACCGTGATGGTCGGCACCACGCCCACGGTGGAAATGGCCGTGGCGCGTACGCCCCTTTCCTATACTTATGCCCAGCCCTACACGCCGATTTTCTATCACGGCACCATGGGGGTCGAAGCGGTGGATGCGACCCATTCCAGGATTGTTTATACCCTGATGTGGAACCAGACTCCTGTTGGCGACGCCGCCGCCCAGGCCGCGGCGCGTGAAGCCCGTAAAGGCGCCTTTCAGAGGGCCGTGGACAAGATGGCCGAAGCCGTCAACGCGCCGTAACAGGGTTAGGAAAAGCACACAATGAACGCGGTCCGCACCAATATCCGCTGGAAGGTCATGTTTGCGGTCTTTCTGATCGCAACCGTGAGCTATCTGGACAGGACCAATCTCTCCGTGGCCGCGCCGGTGCTGCGCAAGGAGCTGAATCTTTCCCCGACCGAACTCGGTGTGGTCTTGAGCGCCTTTTCCTGGTCCTACGCGCTGGCCCAGATACCTGCCGGACTTTTCGCATCATGGCTGCGCCCGCGCCTGACCTATCTCTATGCCTTGTGGCTGTGGTGCCTTCTCCTGGCGCTGACCACCCTGGCGACATCCTTTGCCGCACTGGTCTTGTTCCGCATTCCGTTCGGTGTCGCCGAGGCCGTCACCTGGCCGGCCGCTTCGGTGCTGATGAGCCGCTGGTTCCCCAAGATCGAGTATGCCCAGGCCATGTCGCTGATGAATCTGGGATTGGTGATAGGGGCTGCGGTGGCGCCGCCCATTGTCGCTTTGATCCTGGCCTACTGGGGCTGGAAGATTGCGTTCATCGTCACCGGCCTTGTCGCCGGCGTGCTGGGAACACTTTTCTATCTCTACACCAAGGACGATCCCGCCGACGATCCGCGCGTCTCGCCCGAAGAGCTGGCCTGGATTCGCCACGACCAGGTGCAGGAAGACCATGCGCCCTTGCCAAAGGGCTACATCCCCATGCTGCTGCGCCGCCCGTCGCTGTGGGCGGTCGGCATGGCGAACTTCGGCCTGGATTTCATAAACTTCATGTTCCTGACCTGGTATCCCACCTATCTCACCGACCAGTATCACATGTCGCTGAAACAGATGGGCGTGATGGCGATGGAGCCCTACATCTTCGCCATCATCACGGTGCTGGGCGCCGGCCGTCTGGTGCGCAAGCTGACCGATGGCGGCATGGACTCCGCCACGGCGCGCCGCAGGGTGATATTTGCCGGGCTTGTCCTGGGCACTGCCGCCCTGGTCGTCACCCCATACGTCTCGAACCTTTATGCTTCTGTGACCGCCATGTCGCTGGGCTATGCTTTTGTCATGTCGATCCTGGGACCGATGTGGTCGATCCCGGCGGAGCTTTCAGGCCCCAGGGGCGCGGGTTTCGCCAGCGGCTTTGTCAACTTTGTCGGCAATGTCGGCGGCATCGGCTCGCCCATTCTGATGGGCGTCGTGTTCCAGCGCTTCAATTCCTTCACGCCGGCCATCCTGATATCGGCGGCCATCACCATGATCTGCGCAGTGCTGTTCGTTCTGCTGTATCGCGCCAAGGCCGATAAGGAACATGTGGCTGGGTTTCTCGCTTCATAGGGTATCGCACATGACGCGGCCTATATCATCGCTGTTTGATCTTTCCGGACGGGTGGCGCTGGTGTCCGGTGCCGGCAGCGGCATGGGCCGCGCCATGGCCGTCGCCCTTGCCGAGGCGGGCGCGGACCTGATGCTGGCGGGCCGCAGCATCGCCGGGCTGGAAAAAACCGCGGGCGACATCGAAAAACTGGGCCGCCGGGCGGTGGTAGTGACCTGCGACGTCTCCCAGCCCGAGGACATTCGCCGTGTGTTTGCCCAGCTCGACCGCGATTTCGGGCGGATCGATTTTCTGGGCAATGTCGCGGGCGAAGCCGTGCTGGGGCCGCCGGAGGACATTCCGCTGGAGGCGGTGGAGCAGACCTGGCGCAACATCGTCTTTGGCCGCTTCTGCGCCTGCCAGGAAGCAGGCCGCCGGATGCTGGCGGCGGGCCGTGGCAGCATCGTCAATATCGGCTCCATCGCCAGCCTGACCGCGATGGGCCGCGGCCATATCGCCTATGTCATGGCGATGGGCGCCGTCGCCCAGATGACGCGCGAACTCTCGACCGAATGGTCGGGCCGTGGCGTGCGGGTCAATGCCATCCTGCCGGCCCAGGTGATCAATCCTGGCCTGGAACGGCGCATGGCGTCCGATCCGGGCTTGCGCGACCTGTTCCTCAGGGGCATTCCGCGCGGGCGCATGGGCGAGCCCGATGACATCAAGGGACTTGCGGTGCTGCTGGCCTCGGATGCGTCAAGCTGGATGACCGGCGCATTGATCCCCATGGACGGCGGCAACCTGGCGATGAACGCCGGCGCATCGGTGCCGCGCTGATGTTGCACAAGTTTTGGATAGTCCCGGCCGACGTGGTTTTTTTCTCTCTCACAGCCTCGGCGCAAATCGGAAATCCGGACGGCGCCATCAATGACAATCTCGGAGAAGCCAATTACGGCGTTTGTCGCGGCGTCGATCCCAAGTGTTTTCACGATTGGCCCCGCAATCCGTCGGCGCAAATTCGCGTGCTGGTTTTTACGAAAACGGCAGGCTATCGGCTTTCCAATCTGGGGCCGCCCCTGCCTGACGGAATGAATCCTTCCCTGGACCCCAGCAATATCGTCCACCGGGAAATGCTGAAGCTCGCGGCCGAGAATGGCTGGCACCTGGATTACACCGAAGACGTCCGGGAGATGACCGATCTCAACGGCTATCATGCCGTCATCTTCTTCAGCCCGTCGCGCGATGTTCTGGACGACCCCGCCAAGACCGCGTTGCGGCAGTACATGCGCGCCGGCGGCGGGTTTGTCGCTATCCACAATGTCTTCGGCGCACTTTACAATTGGCCCTATTTCGAAGGGCTGCTGGGTGGCGCCGCCTTTTACGATCACGGCCGGTTTCGCGAGGGCGACGTCGAGATCATCGACAGCAAGGACGCTTCGACCAGGGACTTGCCCAAACGCTGGCACTTCAAGGACGAGTGGTACAATCTCATTCCCTTTCCCACCCACGTGCGGTTTCTGGCGACGGTCGATGAGAAATCATGGCCGGCGGGCAGCTATGGCCCGCCATTTTCCTTCTCCGGTTCGCGCCCGCCGCGCTATCCCTCCGTGGTCGGGCAAATGCCTGGCCATGGCGCCTTCCACCCCGTCGCCTGGTGCCAATATTATGACGGCGGCAAGATGTGGGCGACGACCCTGGGACATGACGCCGGCATCTTTGCCAACGATAACGCCGTGTTTCCAGGTTCGGTGGAGTTCAAGAAAATGATCGTCGGCGGAATCAAGTCGGTGATGGGGGCGGAACCCTTCTGCCGCTGACCTGGCGCGGCACGGTCAGGTTCCGCAATTTCCCTTGGTCGCGCCGGCGTTGAATCTGCGCACCCCGAAGTTTATCGGCAGCTCGCCATCGACCCGGTCGGTATGCATCCGGTCTGGAATCGGCGGCAAGGGCTGGGCCTTGCGCATGATATCGGTGGCGGCCTTGTCGAGCTCCGCATCGCCGGAAGACTTGCTGATCTGCAGCCTGTCGACCTGGCCGTCGCGGCGCACCACGAAATGCACCATCACCAGGCCCGTCTTGTGCACGGCCAGGGCCGCAGCCGGGTAATAGAAGAACTGGCTCACCCGCTCGGACACCGCACGCATCCAGGCCGGGTCAAAGCAGCCCGACAATGCGCCGCCATTGCCACCCGTGCCGTTGCCCGAAGCCGCCTGGCCCATCGGCCCGTTGCCGGCGGTGCCGCCCAGCAGGGGCGAGGATTTTGCCGCGGACGCCGCAAGCGGCGCGGGCGCCTGGGGCGGCGCACCGGATGCGATGGTGAAGAC
>JACCXK010000176.1 GCA_013697055.1 Alphaproteobacteria bacterium | reverse complement strand
CGGCATGAACGAGGCGTTCTCCACCGGGTCCCAGAACCACCAGCCGCCCCAGCCCAGGGTGTAATAGGCCCAGATGCTGCCCATGGTGATGCCGGCGGTGAGACAGATCCATGATGCCAGCACAAAGGGCCGGATCCAGCGCGCCCAGCCGGCGTCCACCTGGCCTTCGATCAGCCCCGCCATGGCGAAGGAAAAGGCGGAGGAAAAACCGACATAGCCCAGGTAGAGCATGGGGGGATGGAAGACGAGGCCCGGATCCTGCAGCAGCGGGTTCAGCTCAGTCCCGTCACTGGGGACCGGAAACAGCCGCAGGAAGGGATTGGAGGTAAACAGCGAAAATCCCAGAAACGCGACGCCGATGATGCCCTGTACCCCCAAAACCCGGGCCTGAAGCGTCTCCCGCAACCGCCCCCCAAACAGCGCCACCGCCCCGCCCTGCAGCGCCAGGATCAGGACCCACAACAACATGGAGCCTTCGTGACTGCCCCAGGTGGCGGCGAAGCGGTAGATCGCCGGCTGGGCCGCGTTGCTGTGCTGGGCCACCAGTTGAATCGAGAAATCCTTGCCCACGAAACCGGCCGCAAGGGCCGCAAAGGCCAGGCCGACAAAAAGCAATTGCAACAAAGCGGTGGCGCGGCCCAACCCCATCAGCGCCGGGTCCCGGCGGGCGGCCCCCCAGAAAGGCGCCACGGACTGCACGGCCGCCAGCACGAATGCCAGAATCAGCGCCAATTGTCCGATTTCCGCCGCCATCCTGCGATTGCCCGTCACACCCTGTCCGCCGACCCTAGCGTACCCCGCAGGGCTGTGAAATAATTAAATAATCCGGGCCTTTGACAGGCTTTCGGATGGGGTGGGGATCGTCGTGTCAGAAGCTTTTCAGATCGCCATTATTGGCTCTGGGCCGGCGGGTATGAGCGCGGCCAACCGCGCCGCCGCGCGTGGGCTCAGTCATGTGCTGCTGGAGAAAACCGACCACCTCTCCGACACCATCTACCGGTATCAAAAAGGCAAGCATGTGATGGCGACCCCGGTCAGCCTCACCTTGCGCTCCGACTGCACCTTCGACGCCGGCAAGCGCGAAGCCATTCTGGAAAACTGGAACCAGCAGACCGCCACCGCCAAGGCCAATGTCCGCTACAAGTCCGACGTCAAGTCGGTCACCGGCACTAGGGGCGATTTCACCATCACCCTGACCAGTGGCGATGTGGTGAAAGCCGAGACCATCATCATGGCCATCGGCACGCAAGGGAATCCCAACCTGGTGCGCTGCGACGGCGCCAAGCTGCCCCATGTCCAATACCAGCTGGACGATCCGCGCGAATATTTCGACGAGCATATCTTCGTGATCGGCGGCGGCGATGCCGGCATCGAGAATGCCCGCGGCCTGGCCGAAGATGCCGAACAGAACAACACCGTCACCATCGTCAACCGCTCCAAGGATTTCTCCAAGGCCAAGGCGGCCAATGTCGAGATGATGGTGGAGGCCCAGAAGGCCGGGCGCCTCAACATCTTGTCGGAAGCCTCCCCGTCCAAGATTGAGGAAGGCTGGATCACTGTCGAGACGCCGGAAGGCGAAAGCCGCCTGCCCTGCAATCGCGTCATCGCGCGCATGGGGTCTGCGGCGCCGCGCGGCTTTGTGGAATCCATCGGCGCCTCGCCCGATCCCGCCGATCTCGATGACAAGGGCCGCCTCAAGCTGAAGGGCGGCATCCAGTTCACCAGCGAAGCGCGCGACGCCTTCCCCAAGCTCAGCCCGCAATTCGAGACCACCGTGCCGGGTGTTTATGCCATCGGCGCGCTGGCCGGTTACCCCCTGATCAAGCACTGCATGAACCAGGGCTATGACGTGGTGGAATTCATCGCCGGCAACACCGCGCTCAAACCCGCCGACGAACCGTTGCTGGAACAGCGCCTCAAGGACGTGCCCATCCAGAAAAGCGTGGCGGACTGGCTCGAATTTCTGCGCAGCAATGTCGAGATCCTCAAGGGCCTGTCGCCGCTGCAGATGCGCGAGTTCCTGCTGGACTGCGCCGTCAAGGTCTATGCCGAAAACGACGTCATCTTCGAGCGTAACGCCATCGGATCGTCGCTGTTCGGCATCGCCGCCGGCACGGTCAAGGTCGAGATCAATCCCCAGGATCCCTCCATCACCATCCCGATCGGCCAGGGCTCGATCTTCGGCGAAGTGGGCCTGATCTCGGGCCGCCGCCGCGGCGCCACCATCCGCGCCGGCGCGGACTGCATCGTGGTGGAAATCCCCCGCACCGCGGCCCTGAAGCTGATGGGCTCCAACGAGGAAGCCAAGAAGACCGTCAACCGCATCACCACCGAGCGCCACCTGCTGCAGATTTTCGGCTCAGGCCTGCAGGCGGCCGACATCGCCGAAATCCTCAAGGTCGCCAGGGTGGAAGAAATCCGCCCGGGCCAGAGCGTCATCAAGGAAGGCCTGGATGGCGGCGACGAATTCCTCGCCCGCGCGCCGCGCGCCCGCATCGACCGCGAGCCCACCAAGGGCGAGACCCAGGAAGCCTTTGCCGCGCGCGTCGCCGCGGAAAAAGCCGCCGAAGCCGAGAAGCTGGCAGCGCTGCAGCCCGAGGCGCAGTCGCTGCGCGAAGCGGGCATCTACGACATCTTCATCGTGCGCTCCGGCTCCATGACAGTGGAAAAAGTCATTGGCGGCAAGCAGGTGTTCCTGTCCTACATCCCCGCCGGTTCCTACTTCGGCGAAATGGCGCTGGTGGACCGGGGCAAGCGTACCGCCACGGTGCGCGCCACGGTGCGTTCGCAGGTGGTGCGGCTGAACGGACGGCTGTTCCGCGAACTCTTGGACAACAAACCCGCCCTCAAGAAAAAGCTGCAGGACGACATGAAAGTCCGGCAGGAGGTCAACAATTTCATCGAGGAAAAGAAAAAGAAGTTCAGCGGCGTCGTGGACATGTATTCGGAAGTCGCCGAATTCCTCGTCAAGCAGGGCATCGGCGAAGCCACCGACGCGCTGTTGATCGACGAGACCTTGTGCATCGGCTGCGACAATTGCGAGCGGGCCTGCGCCGACAGCCATGACGGGTTGTCGCGGCTGAACCGCGAGGCGGGCAAGACCTACGCCCACTTGCATGTTCCCACCTCCTGTCGCCATTGCGAACAACCCCAGTGCATGACCGATTGCCCGCCCAACGCCATCCGGCGCGGCGCCGATGGCGAGGTCTTCATCAGCGACGCCTGCATCGGCTGCGGCAACTGCCAGCGCAATTGCCCCTATGGCGTGATCCGCATGGATTCGGTGCCGCCCAAGAAGCCGGGCCTGCTGCAATGGATGCTGTTCGGCTTCGGCCCCGGGCCCGGCGAGCCCGACAAGGACTGGCTGAAGAAGCACTACGATCCCAAAAAACCCAAGGTCGCGATCAAATGCGACATGTGCGCGGGCAAAAGCGGCGGGCCGGCGTGTGTGCGCGCCTGCCCCACCGGAGCCGCGATCCGCGTCTCGCCGGAACAGTTCCTTGACGTCGTCAAATCGGGCGGGCGTTAGACCTTGGCGCAGCAACGCAAACGAGCAAAGGCGGTCGCCTCGCATGAAAGCTTCCTGCGCCATGCCCATTTCCGCTGGCTGAAAGTCGCCGCAGCGGTCAGCCTGGTGGTAATCGCCGGCTTCGCCGCCACCCTGGTCCTGACCGATTTCCGCCTGCGCCACACCGGCTCAAGCTGGTTCGGCTATACCAGCGGCACATTGGGCGCGGGGCTTATCGTGTGGCTGGCGATGCTGGGCATTCGCAAGCGCGCCATGACCGATGATGCCTGGTCGCTAAAAGCCTGGGTCTCGGCCCATGTCTATCTGGGCCTGTCGCTGATCGTGATCGGCACGCTGCACAGCGGATTGCAGTTCGGCTGGAACATCCACACCTTGGCCTATGCCCTGATGATGCTGGTGATCCTGTCAGGCCTGTTCGGCGTCTTTGCCTATGCGAAAATTCCACCCATCCTGTCCGACAATCGCGGCGAAACCACCCAGAAGCAAATGCTGGAGAAGATCCATGCCCTGGACGGGCGGCTGCTGGAAGTCGCCCGCCCGCTCAATCAGGAGCAGGCAGCCCTGGTGGTCCGCGCCGTGCGGCACACCCGCATCGGCGGCAATGTCTGGCAGCGCCTGAACAGCCGCCGCAGCAATTGCACCACCGCCAATGCCCAACGCGTGCTGCTGGCGACCCGCAAGCGCATGTCCGACGGCCCGCAAGCCATAGCTTTGGACCAGGTACTGACCCTTCTTGAAGAAAAGTGCGTTACCCTGGCCAAGGCGCGCCGCCACATCCGCCTGCGCAGCCTGTTGGAAGTGTGGCTGTTCATACACATTCCCACCACGCTGGCGCTGATCGCCGCGTTGACCGCGCATATCGTCAGCGTCTTCTTCTTCTGGTGAGGCGATGAGCTTTATTTTGCGCCAGATCAGCAAGCGTGTCGGCGCGCCCGACATCGTGCGCGAAAAGCCGCTGGCCGCGGCCGAACCGGTGATCGGGCGCGGCAGCGATTGCGACATCCAGCTCACCGACCTGGCCGTCAACCTGCGCCATGCGGTGCTGAAGCAAGCGGGCTCGGGGCGCGTCACCGTTGAATCGCTGGGCCAGGAGAATTTCGAGGCCAATGGCAAGTTCGTCACCAGCGCAAGCCTTGCGTTGGCCGATACGCCAGTGCTGGGTTTCGGCAGCCATGTGCTCACCTTGTCGGCGGGCGACAACGATACGGTGCTGGTGCTGGCCACGGCGCGGGAAAACTTCGCCGCCACCGCCGCCGGTGATGACCAGAAGCGCGCCTTTTCGCTGAAACATGCACTGTTCAGCCCGCGCCGGCTGGCCTGGATCACCGGCATCTTCATCCTGCTGGCCTGCATGGCCTTCCCCATCGGCGTGTTCATGCTGGGCAACCAGCACCGCACCATCTCCGGCGCCGCCTACAAGCAATGGTCCAGCGGTCCGCTGTCGCCGGGACATCATTTTCTGGAGAAGAATTGCGAATCCTGTCACCAGCAGGCCTTTGTCTCGGTCAAGGACAGCGCGTGCCTGTCCTGCCACCAGGCAGGGTTGAACAAGCTGGAAGCCGCGCATCTTCAAACCCGCACGCGCGAATTGGGCAGCCCCTTTGCGCCCGATCCCGCCGGCGACCATGCGCCGCGTGACCGGTTGATGGCCGCCTCGCCGCCCGATCCCAACCTGGCGCGGCGCATCAACACCTGGGTGGCCAACACCTTCTCTCATCCCAGCAACCGCTGCGCCAGTTGCCATACCGAGCATGTCGGCACCGGCAAGGGCGCGGACGGCGCCGTGCCCGCGCCTGTCAAGCCGGACCAAATCCGGCGCAACGACTGCAAGGATTGCCACACCGGCATGGCCCAGCGCCTGGCCGAGAACGGCACGCCTACCACCATTCCGGATGTAACCGACTGGGGCCACCATCCCGATTTCCGCCCCGTCATCACCACCGGCTTCAGGGGCGACAAGCCCGTGCTGGTGAGGACCGCGCTGTCGGCGGGCCTGAAGGAAAATGACGGCCTGACCTTCGGCCATGACGTGCATCTGGGCACCAAGGGCCTGGTGGCGCGCCAGGCGATGGAGCTGGGCAAGGCCAATGGCTATGGCGCGGCGCTGACCTGCGACAACTGCCATAAGCCGGCGCCGGATGGCGGCTTCGTTGCGATCGACATGTCCAAAAACTGCGGCGTCTGCCATTCGCTGACCTTCGCGCGCAAGAACGGCGTGGACCAGCAATTGAAGCATGGCCATCCCGATGAGGTCGTGGCCCAGCTCAAGCTCTACTATGCCCACCAGCCGAATTTCTCGGCCGGGCCTGAAGTCTTTATCGGGCGTCCGGGCCTGTCGCGCGGTACGCCCCGCGCCGGCCGGCCGGTCGACTATGTCATCGACAGCGTGCGCAACGCATTCGAGCGGGGCGGCACCTGCACCACCTGTCATACTTTCACAAAACCGGCGCCGGGCTCGCTGGAGTACAAGATCCAGCCGGTGCGCCTCACCGCCCGCTACCTGCCCTCGGGCGATTTCGACCACAATGTGCCGGAGCATAACAAGGACGCCAGCGGCGCCCAGACCTGCAAGTCCTGCCACAAGGCCGAGAGCTCCAAGCTTTCCTCGGATGTGCTACTGCCCAAGATCGCCGAATGCGACACCTGTCACGGCAAGACCAAGGCCGAGATCGCAGGTGCGGCCGGCAGTGATTGCGCCGAATGCCATGGTTTTCACAATCCCGGCCTGCCGGCCTCGCCCCGGAGCCGGGAACTGGCCCGAAATGCCATGATCCGGACAGATTGATCCTGCGTATTTCACTTGCCGTTTTTGCGGCTTTTGCAGCAATACGACGCATTTTCAATGGGTTAACTAATATCCGGAAAGAGCTGACCACGTGCTGACCATCGCGCAGATCACCGACCTGCACATCACCAACGGCAGCCGCCCGAAGGAGCATGTGCGCAATGCCGCCCGGCTGCGCATTGCGCTGAAATCGGTCTATGCGATGAAGCCCAAGCCCGCCGCCATCCTGGTCACCGGCGACCTGATCGATACGGGCACGCTTGAGGAATATGAGGAGCTGAAGCAGATCCTCTCGGATTGCGAAATCCCTCTCTATTACGGCCTCGGCAATCACGATGACCGCGAAAACTTCCGCAAGGCCTTTCCCGGCACGCCGGTGGATGACAACGGCTTTGTCCAATACGCCTTCATGCTGGGCGACCTGCGCGTGATCATGTGCGACACGCTGGAAGGCAAGGAGCATGGCGGCTTCTGCGAAAAGCGCGCCGCCTGGCTGACCAAGACCCTGGCCGAGGCCCCGGACACCCCCACCCTGCTGGCACTGCACCATCCGCCGATCGCCAGCGGCATCGTCTGGATGGACGAGCCGGCGGATGCGCCGTGGAAAGTGCGGCTGGGCGACGTCATTCGCGGCCGGCAGCAGATCAAGGGCATCATCTGCGGCCACATGCACCGCGCCTTCAGCGGCGTCTTTGCCGGACACCTGGTTCAGGTCTCCACCGCCACCACCATCCAGCTGGCGCTGGACCTCAGCCCCATCGATCTTCGGGTCCCCGACCATCGCGAGCTGCTGACCGAGCGCGCCCCCGGCTTCATGCTGCTGGTGTGGGACAAGGGCGAACTCGTCATGCATGCCTGCCCGGCCGGCGATTTCCCGGCGGCGGTCCATTACCAAGTCCCCTTCATCAAGGATTAGTTGCGCGCCATCTTCCTGGGGCGAACCACGGCGTCGCGGCGCGGCGGGCCGGACTTGTTGTTCTGGTCGTCGGCCTGCACCGGCGCTTTGGGCTGGTCCGGCAGCCCGACAAAGTCGGCCTTCACCGGCGCGTCGCTGACGCGATACTGCTGGCCCTTCCAGTCCACGAAGAACTTCTCCATCTCGTCGCGGTGGAAGGGACGCGAGCCCAGCCGCCCGAACACGGC